>NZ_JBGLYV010000071.1:0-30020 GCF_047304225.1 Pseudomonas sp. Pseusp3
GGTGGCGGCGCTCGAGGAACTGGGCCTGCTGCTCAATTACAACGCCTATGGCGACAGCCTGGCCGACCTGCATTTCGACCCCGTGGCGCTGGCTGCCGAGCTGTTGCCCTACAGTGATCCGCTGGAGTTCGCGCTGCACAGTCCCAGCTTCATCAGGCTGCGTGCCGGCTACGCAGAAGACATGGTCGCGGCTCAGAGGCAGCAACCCTGGCGCGAAGGTCCTGGGGCACTGCTTTACCGCTTGCCCGCCGAAGCCTGGTCGCGGCGGGTCAGCGGCGTACTGGCCAACCAGTTGGCCGTCGCAGAGCCGTCCAGAGTGATCGGGCTGCTCAGCCCCAAGGCTGGCGGCGGCTGGAGTTTCAGCTTGCGGGTTCCGGCCGGAGCCGGGATGTCGGCTGACGAATTCTGTCGCGGCTTCGCGACAGGCGGCGGACGCGCTCGCGCGGCCGGAATCAATCACCTCGACGACGACGGGCTGGATCATCTGGCCGACAGGCTGTTGTCGGGATACCCCAGGGCGGTTGCCCAACAGGAGACGCAACGATGAAGCGACTGGATGGAAAAGTGGCATTGATCACCGGCGGCGCACGAGGGCAGGGTGCGGCGGAAGCGCGTTTGTTTGTCGAGCAGGGCGCGCGCGTGGTGATCGCCGACCTGCTCGAAGAGGATGGCCAGCGGCTGGCCGACGAACTGGGCGAGGCGGCGTCGTTCCAGCGGCTGGACGTCACCTGCGCCGAACAGTGGGACTCAGCGGTGCGTGCGGCGCAGGAGCGTTTCGGCAGGCTGGATGTGCTGGTCAACAATGCCGGCATTCTGGTGCTGTCGCCGCTGGAGGAGTGCTCCCTCGACACTTATCGCAAGGTCATCGAAGTCAACCAGGTGGGTTGCTGGCTGGGCATGAAGTCGGTGCTTCCCGCGCTGAAGCGTGCCGGTGGCGGCTCGATCGTGAATGTATCTTCGACCGCCGGGATGGAGGGTGTTGCCGGTGGCACCGCTTATGTCGCCAGCAAGTTCGCTGTACGCGGCATGACCAAGGCCGCCGCGCTGGAGCTGGGTCGCCATGGCATCCGGGTCAACTCGGTGCACCCGGGCGGCATTGACACCGCCATGTCCCGGCCTCCGGAGCTGGCCGAATTCGACGCCTCGTCGATCTATCGCGGTCTGCCGATCCCGCGCATTGGCAGACCGGACGAGGTTGCCCGGTTGGTGCTGTTCCTCGCCTCCGACGAATCGAGCTACTGCAGCGGATCGGAGTTCATTGTGGACGGCGGCATGCTGGCGGGCTCCACCTTCGGCTGACGGGAATGTGAGGAGGCAAAACTGCGGTCTGAAGCCTCCTCCAATTCCGTGGCTGAGCACCAAGGCGTGGGATTTGGCACCGATAGCGAGGCTCCCGGGCTATGCCAGTGACGCCACGCTGTTGAGCAGGGTCTTGATCAGATGTGCCTGGCGCGTGACCCCCGTCTTGGCGAACACGCCACGCAGGTGCGCGCGCACGGTGTTGCGCGAGACGCTGAGGGCCTCGGCGGTTTCGTCGAGCGTCAGGCCGTCCATTATCAGCATCGCCACCTCGGTTTCCGTGCGGGTCAGCTGGAACAGGCTGCGCAACAGCTTGCGCGAAGCCTGCGGCGAATCGGCGGGGTCGCGGATGAATACCGCCACGGCCGGCCGCTGAGCGCCGCCTTGGCACTCGTGGTTGAGGGCGATGGGGCGCAGCAGGACGTTCAGCGGCAGGTTCCCGCTGGGCCGCGACAGAGTCAGGACCTCGATCTCATCGTCGAGGCCGTGCTGGTGGAGCTGCAACATCTTCTGGATGGTTTGCTGCAGGCTACGGCTTTCGTGATTGGCGAACGCGCAGAGTTTCTCCTGCCGGCATTCCAGGCCGTCACGCGCGTCGAACAGGCGTTGCGCCGCGGGGTTGCAGCGCATCATTCGTCCGGTTTCGTCGAGAATCGCCGTGCCCACCAGCAGCCGGTCGATGATCGTGGCGTAAAGCCGGCGCTCCGACTCGAGTTGGTCCACGGCGGAATGCAGGTCCACGGCCTGCTGCAGGTGCGGGAGCAGCAGGTGTATCAGCGCGATCAAGCTGTCATCGAAATCCTTCCCGGCATGGTTGCGGCAGGCGAAAAGCGCGCAGTGCATACCGGCGGTGGTGCGCATGTTGGACACCAGTACATAGCGCAGGTCGAGCGGTTGCAGGTAGTTGCGATAGAAGTCGTGCGCCAGCCAGTCGGTGGTGCCCATTACCTGGTCGGCGCTGGCGACCTGTTCGACCGGCCAGTTGAGGAACGGGCAGATCGAGTAGTACTGCTCGCTGTAGGAGGGTTCGCCCGGCAGCAGGGGACCATGCACCGAGGCGTTGACTATCAGCCCGGGCCGCTCATGGGCGGGGTTGCGCAGCACCAGGGTGAAGAAGCTGGCGGCGAAGCGCTGGCGCAGGGCTTCCAGCAGGCTGGCCCAGGGCGTGCTTTCCAGAGGGCCGCGATAGACCTGGTCGAGCAGTTCGCTCAACTCGGCGGCATTGATTCCGGCGCGGGCGCAAAGGTCTTGGCCGGGGGGCATGGAAGAGGTCATGCACAAGTCACTCTTTATTGTTGTTGCACGAAAGTAGAGGCAACAAAGGGGAGGCGAATCGTCCATTCGGCTTAGGTGAAGTCGGGGCTATGCCAAGATCAGGGGACTCACTCGCCTACAAGGTAATGCTTTGTTTTTAATGGATTTATTATGTGATTCGGTCAAGGTGACTCACTTGATGACATCGAGGAGGAGCACGAAAGGCTGTTCAAGCGACCGCAGACTGAAGAACTCTCGGTGTTCTACATAAAAACTCCCGTCGAGATGTGTACATGCACTTTTTTAAAGCGCCATGCATAGCAACGCGCACCAGACGGAAGCGGCACAAAGGACTTTCGCCTCCATTAGCTCAATCGTCCCGATTTGCACCCTTGGCAATTGGCTTTCTTGGGAAGTCTGCTTACCCCCACTGAAACTCGTCTGGATCGCAGTCGCGGTGACAGTCATCTCCAGCTCGGGAGCCTGGACTTGCACAGTGAATGAAGTCTCTCTGCTGTCGACTGGCACAAAGGCTGCAAGGCTCACATCAGATTCACCTGTAACGAACTCCTCAGGGCAGCCCCCTCGGTCAACGACGATCGATTGGCCGGACAGGACATGGGGGACATTGGTGCATCAGGCAGGGAAGTCTGGTTTTATCGCTGCAAAAGAACAGGCAAAGGCGCCTGGAACCGAAGGGTTTCAGGCGTTTTTTTTTTGCTTTTTTAACCGTAATGGGTTTCGGGGGCGTGTATGAAAACAGCCGCACAATTGCTGAAACTGAAGGTCAAGCAAAACCAGCAGGTGCATAGCATTGCACCTGATCAGATGGTGTTTGAAGCGCTGAAGATGATGGCTGAAAAGAATGTGGGGGCTCTACCCGTGATAGAAGAAGGGCGGGTGGTTGGCGTTATCAGCGAACGCGACTATGCGCGCAAGGTCGTTCTGCAGGGTCGTTCTTCGGTCGGTACGCCGGTCAGGGCCATCATGAGCGCGCCCGTCGTGACGGCAGACAGTCGGCAGAGCATCGAGCGTTGCATGGTGGTCATGACCGACAGTCATCTGCGCCACTTACCGGTGGTGGAAGGTGATCAACTGATCGGCCTCTTGTCGATTGGTGATCTGGTGAAAGAAGCCATCGTCGAGCAGGCCGACCTGATCCGGCAACTGGAACACTATATCCGTGGGCATTGAAGCGACCAGGGGTAGGGCGGATGCAGGGTTCACAGGCACATCAAGTTTTCCAATGTGCTGCCCGATACCGTGCACCCTGTTAACGCCATGCAAAGCAGCGCCGTTTGATCGTCCCTTGGCAATACGAACGATCTGTTCTGCCTGTCGGCCGCCCCACGCCGCAGTCAGAAATACTTGAGCCAGCCGATATCGCGACGACGGGCCTTCAGTGCGGCGAACCAGCGCACGGGTAGATACAGCGATGTGGCCAGGATCAACGCCGTCAGCCACACGGCCCAAATGCCGTCGAAACCGAAATGGTTACCCTGGTTCAAACCGAACAGTGCAACGCCGATCAGATACAGTACTTTCAGCACGTAAAGGTGAAGCAGATAGAAGAACATTGGTGCCGCTCCAAATACCGCCAGGGTGCTGATCCCCTTGCGTTGCGGAGCGCGCTCAAAGCCGAGAAGCAGTAGCAGCCCCACCCCCAGAGTCAGGGCAAGGAACAGCAGGGAGGGCGGATATTTTGTGATGTTGAAAAAACTCATCAAGCTTTGAATGGTGCTTTCGTAGGCCACCCAATGGGCTTCGCCATAACCATTGGCCAGGCGCAATGCCAGGAAGCCTGCCAATGCTGCAATGCCTGCCAGTAACAGGTTGCGTTGACGCGCGGTGACGCAGGCCGAGCGAGCAAACCAGGGGCCGATGCAGTAACCCAGGGCGATCACCCCGATCCAGGGCAGAACCGGGTAGGAGGTTCGCAACCTGAGCCCTTCGGATACGTCGATCCAGCCGCGATCATGGAGAACCGCCCAAGGCACGTGCATCGTTGTACCGACCGGGAAGTGCAGACCATCGAGCAGGTTGTGCCCGGCGACGATGAGCACGCCCAGGGCGAACAGGATTGGCCTTGGCAACCAGACCAGTATGGCAAGGGCAATCATGCTGACGCCGATGGCCCAGATCACCTGCATGTAAATCACAGTGGGCGGGAACTGGAATGTCCAGGCGAAATTCACCAAGGTGAACTCCAGCAGTACCAGGAACAGGCCGCGCTTGAACAGGAAGGCGGAAATGCCGCTCTTGCCCTGGTGTTTTTCGCCGTACAGGTAAGCAGACAGTCCAGTGAGAAGGACGAACACGGGGGCACACAGATGAGCGAGTGTCCGGCTGAAAAACAATGCCGGTTCGGTTGTCTCGATCCCCATCGGGTCAGCTACCTGGCGATGCAGGAAGAACGTCTCTCGCACGTGGTCCAGGAGCATGAATATGATCACGAGTCCCCTGAGGGCATCGATGGACAACAGACGTTGGTTCAGGCGCGTAGCGGGCGGAATGTGAACAGATATCGTCATCGGAAATCGCAGGCTGGGAGTGAATTGCTCTGCCAGACAACGCTGACAGCTATATATTGTAATCATATAACGTAACTACATGGTCTGTCCCGTTGCCTTTCGAATGTCGTTCCTTCGGGCCAATGAGGCCCGGCTGAACCTTGTGTTCTGATGCAGCAAGCCGGTCAAAAAACTACCTGTTTGAAAAGCCCCGGGTATTCAAGCGCGGGCGTGCATTGTGGCTGCTGTGTTGCAAGTGAAGAGGCACTGACTCCGTTCGTCCCGGGTCGTCGTGCCCATTGAATGCCTCCAGGCCCCGGGCGCAGGGAGGCGATGGCCTTATTCTTGAGCGTTCGGCTTCGCGCTTCAGCTTCATCGATCTGCATCCATGTGCTGACGAAGAACAGCGGGAAAAACCAGCGCCAACCCCTGCGAATCCAGGGTTTTCAACAAGTTCGTGGTTCGGTTGTCTCCCATAGGGAGGCAGCATCTTTTCGTTCAGCGTGACGAAGGCGATGTTAAATTATGTGAATTGGAAAAAATACTTCACATAATCCGTTCATTGGTGGATTATCTCCCCAGCCGGTATGACAACCTGATAACACGACAACAACAGGACTGCCTTGATGCTCGATGAGATTGCGACTCACGTCCTGTACGACAGCGCCACAGGTGCTGATCCTGTCTGCCGACGCCCTATCTACAACGCGGCCAACGTCTGCGCCTTGCAGGTATTGAAGCAGTCGCTGCTTTTCCTCTGGAGTACCCCATGAATAACAAGAATGTCGGTGTAGTCGGTCTGGGCGCGATGGGGCTGGGCATTGCCCGCTCGTTGTTGCGCAACGGTTTCAATGTGCATGCCTGTGATGTACGCACTGCCGTAACAGAGCAGTTCGCCGGGGAGGGCGGTGTGGCTTGCCTGTCACCGTCGCACATGGCCGCCGAGTGTGACGTGATCATTACCGTGGTGGTCAATGCCGAGCAGACCGAGACCGTTTTGTTTGGTGAGGGCGGGGCCGTGGCCTGCCTGCGGCCGGGCAGCCTGGTGATCGGCTGCGCCACAGTCGCTCCGACCTACGCCGTGGACCTGGGCCAGCGCCTGGCCGCGCTGGGTTTGCTCTATCTGGATGCACCGATTTCCGGTGGCGCCGCCAAGGCTGCCGCTGGCGAGATGACCATGATGACCTCGGGCCCGGCCGACGCCTATGCCAAGGCCGAGTCGATCCTGGCGGGTATGGCCGGCAAGGTGTATCGCCTGGGCGACGTCCATGGCCTGGGTTCGAAGGTCAAGATCATCAACCAGCTTCTGGCCGGGGTGCATATTGCCGCGTCTGCCGAAGCCATGGCGCTGGGCCTGCGTGAAGGGGTCGATGCCGATGCGCTGTACGAGGTGATCACCCACAGCGCCGGTAACTCCTGGATGTTCGAAAACCGCGTGCCGCACATTCTCAAGGCTGACTACACGCCGTTGTCCGCAGTGGATATTTTCGTCAAGGACCTGGGGCTGGTGCTGGATACCGCCCGCGCCAGCAAATTCCCGCTGCCGCTGTCGGCCACCGCTCACCAGATGTTCATGCAGGCGTCCAGTGCCGGCTTTGGCCGTGAGGACGATTCGGCGGTGATCAAGATTTTCCCGGGCATCGAATTGCCGACTGCCAAGCCCCAGTCCGTTTGAAGCCTGAGCCCGTTTGAGGAACACCCCATGACTACATCCACTGCACGCCCGCTGCTGGGCTGCATCGCCGACGACTTCACCGGTGCCACGGACCTGGCCAACATGCTGGTGCGCGGCGGTATGCGCACCGTGCAAAGCATCGGTATCCCGAGCGCGGAAATTGCCGCCGGGCTTGATGCCGATGCCATCGTCATTGCCCTGAAATCGCGTACCACGCCGGTCGCCGAAGCGGTCGAGCAGTCTCTCGCCGCACTGGCCTGGCTGCGCGAGCAAGGCTGCGAGCAGATCTTTTTCAAATATTGCTCGACGTTCGACTCCACCGCGGCCGGCAATATCGGCCAGGTCAGCGAAGCGCTGCTGGCCGCACTGGGTAGCGACTTTACCCTGGCCTGCCCGGCGTTCCCGGAAAATGGCCGGACGATCTTTCGCGGCCACTTGTTTGTGCAGGATCAGTTGCTCAGCGAGTCGGGCATGCAACATCATCCACTGACGCCGATGAGCGATGCCAATCTGGTTCGGGTCCTGCAATCGCAGACCCGTCTGAACGTCGGTCTGTTGCGCTACGACACCATTGCCCGTGGCGCTGAGCAGGTGAGGGCACGCATCGCAGAGCTAAGGGCGCAGGGTGTCGGCATGGTCATCGCTGATGCGTTGTCGGACAGCGATCTGTACGCCCTCGGTACCGCCTGCGCCGATTTGCCGTTGTTGACGGGCGGTTCGGGGCTGGCCTTGGGCTTGCCGGAAAACTTCCGTCGGGCCGGCAAGCTGCGCGACCTCGATGCCGCGAAACTCCCGGCGGTGTCAGGCCTGGAAGTGGTGTTGGCCGGCAGTGCTTCGATCGCTACCAATGGACAGGTAGCGGCCTGGCTCGAAGCGGGTCGACCGGCCTTGCGCATTGATCCGTTGGCCTTGGCTGCTGGTGAGCCGGTGGTGGCGCAAGCATTGGCTTTTGCTCGCGATAATGAACAAACCGTATTGATCTACGCTACCTGCTCGCCCGAAGAGGTCAAGTTGGTGCAACAGCAACTGGGCGTCGAGCAAGCCGGAAGCCTGGTGGAAAACGCCTTTGGCGAAATTGCCCGGGGTCTGCGCCAGAGCGGCGTGCGCCGCTTCGTGATCGCCGGCGGAGAAACCTCGGGCGCTGTGGTTCAGGCACTGGGTGTACAGCTGTTGCAGATCGGCGCACAAATCGATCCGGGTGTGCCGGCGACCGTCAGCAACACTGACGAGCCCCTGGCGCTGGCACTCAAGTCGGGTAACTTCGGTGGTCGGGACTTCTTCAGCAAAGCCTTGAGCCAGCTTGCCCCGACCGGGGGTGCGCAATGAGCCGCGCAGTGAGTGACGAAAACGCCCGGCGCGAAGAAATCTGTGAAGTGGGCCGCAGTCTTTACCAGCGCGGTTACACCGTCGGCAGCGCCGGCAATATCAGCGCGCGCCTGGACGACGGCTGGTTGATCACCCCGACTGACGTCTGCCTCGGACGCCTCGATCCGGCGACCATCGCCAAGGTCAATCTGGCGGGTGAATGGGTGTCCGGTGACAAACCGTCAAAAACCCTGGCGCTGCATCGCCAGGTCTACGACCGCAACCCGGGCGTCGGTGGCGTGGTGCATACCCACTCCACCCATCTGGTGGCGTTGACCCTGGCCGGTGTCTGGCAGGCGGGCGACATTCTGCCGCCGTTGACGCCGTATCAGGTCATGAAAGTCGGGCATATCCCGTTGATTGGCTATCAGCGGCCGGGTTCGCCAAAAGTTGCCGAACAGGTCGCCCAACTGGCCAACAGCGTTCGCGGCGTGATGCTTGAACGCCTCGGCCCGGTGGTCTGGGAGAGTTCGGTGTCCAGGGCCAGCTATGCCCTGGAAGAACTCGAGGAAACCGCGCGACTCTGGCTGATGAGCAATCCCAAGCCAGAGCCGCTCGACCGGGCAGCACTGGACGAGCTGCGAGAAACCTTTGGTGCGCACTGGTAAAGCGTTGGCTTAACACGACAGATCGATACCGCAAGCCTTGCCTGGGAGACGCTCAGCGACTCTCGACGGACTCGGCTTGCCAAAAAATACAATAACAAGAGGAAAACCAGGCATGACTCATCTTCATTGCGGCATGTTCAGATCCAGTGGCGGCACCGTTTCGTTCTCACGGCGTGGAGGGTTTCTGAAATGAGCCCTTTACTCTTGATGATGACCGCCGGGGTCGGCATCGCGCTGTTGTTGTTCCTGGTGCTCAAGTACAAGTTCCAGCCCTTCGTGGCCTTGATGCTGGTGAGCATTCTGGTGGCGTTGGTGGCCGGGGTGAAGCCGGCCGATCTGGTCGCCACCATCGAAGGCGGCATGGGTAAGACCCTGGGTCATATTGCGATCATCATTGCCCTGGGCGCGATGATCGGACGGATCATCGAGCTTTCCGGTGGTGCCGAGGCGCTGGCCAAGACGCTGATTACCCGTTTCGGTAATCGGCGTACGCCATTGGCCTTGACGATTGCCGGCTTCATGGTCGGGGTGCCGGTGTTCTTCGAGGTCGGTGTGATCATCCTGATGCCGCTGGCCTACGGTATTGCCCGCAGTGCGCGTAAGCCGTTGCTGGTGTTTGCGCTGCCGATGTGCGCGGCCTTGTTGACCGTCCACGCCTTCCTGCCGCCACACCCGGGCGCAGTGGCCGCTGCCAGTCAATTGGGCGCGGACCTTGGCCGCGTACTGATGTTCGGACTGCCGATCACCGCACTGCTTTGCTATGTCGGCTACCGCGTGGCCGGACGCATGACCCGTCGGGTGTTCCCGATGACCGATGATATTCGCGCCGAGGTCTATGGCCCGCATGTCACCAACGAGGACCTGGCCGCCTGGTCCAATGGCAACGACAAGAGCCCTGAGCGAGCGGCTGTGGCCGTGTCGCACATGGGCCTGGAAGAGTCCACCAGCAGCATTGTTTCCAAGTTGCCAGCGGCACCGGCGCCGGGTTTTGGCCTGATCGTCAGTCTGATCCTGCTGCCCATCATCCTGATTCTGCTCGGGACTCTGTCTACCTCGTTGCTGCCTGCGGAATCGACCCTGCGCGGCGTCATGACGGTGCTGGGTGCACCGCTGGTGGCGCTGCTGATCGACACCTTGCTGTGTGCCTGGCTGCTCGGTTCGCGTCGGGGCTGGAGCCGCAATCAGGTGTCCGATGTGATCGGTTCGGCCTTGCCCGGTGTGGCCATGGTGATCCTGATTGCCGGTGCTGGCGGCGTGTTCGGCAAAGTGCTGGTGGACACCGGAATCGGTGCCGTGGTCTCCGATATGCTGCGCACCACCGGTCTGCCAGTACTGGCGCTGGGCTTTCTGCTGACCATGCTGTTACGCGCGGTGCAAGGCTCGACCACCGTGGCGCTGGTGACCACTGCCGGCATCATCAGCCCGCTGATTGCAACGCTCAACCTCACTCCGAACCACATGGCCTTGCTGTGTCTGGCCATGGGCGGCGGGGGCCTGGCCATGTCCCACATCAATGATGCCGGTTACTGGATCTTCACCAAGCTGTCCGGACTGAACGTGGCCGACGGCTTGCGCACCTGGACGGTGCTGACCACTTTGCTCGGCACCTTGGGTTTCTGTATTACCCTGTTGATCTGGCCCTTTGTCTGACCCGTTATCTCAGGAGCTACCATGCCTCGTTTTGCTGCCAACCTCAGCATGCTTTACCCGGAACATGAGTTTCTGGATCGTTTCGCCGCCGCGGCGGCCGATGGTTTCGAAGCGGTGGAGTATCTGTTCCCCTACGACTACAGCGCAGAAGAACTCAAGCAACGCTTGAGCGACAATGGCCTGGTGCAGGCATTGTTCAATGCGCCGCCCGGTGATTGGGCGGCGGGCGAGCGGGGCACGGTGTCGTTGCCGGGGCGAGAGAGTGAATTTCGCAGCGGTTTTGATCGCGCCCTGGAATACGCCGGCGTGCTGGGCAATTCACGCATCCATGTCATGGCCGGCCTGCTGCCCTCCGAGAATGACCGGGCACGGCATCACGGCGTTTACCTGGAAAACCTCGCCTATGCCACCGCTCAGGCAGCCAAGGCAGGCGTCACGGTATTGCTTGAGCCGATCAATACGCGGGACATGCCGGGCTTTTTCCTCAATCGGCAGGATCAGGCCCAGGCCATCTGCAAGGAAGTGGGCGCCAGTAACCTGAAGGTTCAGTTCGACTGCTACCACTGCCAGATCGTCGAGGGCGACCTGGCCACTAAACTGCGTCGGGACTTCGACGGTATCGGTCACATCCAGATCGCGGGCGTGCCTGACCGGCACGAGCCGGACCTGGGAGAAGTCAACTATCCCTATCTGTTCGAGTTGATCGACCAGTTGGGTTATGACGGGTGGGTAGGGTGCGAATACCGGCCTCGAGGCAACACGTCTGCCGGCTTGCAATGGTTGCGGGACTGGAAGGCGCGTCAAGCGTAATACAAAGCTGGACCATGGGCTCCGCTGGACGCAGGAGCCCGTCGTTTCAGGCCACGGTATTGCCCGATGGAAGTAACAGTTCGACGCCCTGCTTGCGGATGCCATCGGCCGCGGCAGGGGTCAACGCGTCATCGCTGAGGATAATGTCGAACTGCTCGAGACCGGCGATCCTGTACATGCTGAAGGTCCCGTATTTCGAACTGCTGGCCACCAGCACCACTTGCGAGGCCGATTGCATTGCCGCTTGCTTGACCTCCACCTTCAACGCCGAAGGCGTGGTCAGTCCGCGACGCAAATCCCATGAGCTGGTCGATATGAACGCGATATCGGTGACGACCTGACGCAAGGTGGCAACCGCCAGGCTGCCCACGCACGATTGATTGGAGTGATCCAGTTGCCCGCCGGTATGGATCACCGTGACATGAGGCGCATCGATCAGGGCCTGGACAATCCCGAAATCGTTGGTCACCACGGTCATGCCGGACAGCGCCTTGATGTAGGGAACAATTTCCAGGGTGCTGGTTCCCGCATCCAGGTAAATCGCCATATCGGCATGCAGTAGCCGGGCGGCGAGTTTGGCCATGGCCTGTTTCTGCGGCAACTCCACCACCGCCTTGAACTGATGGCTGGGCTCGCTGTGCAGCTGACTGGCGATTCGCACCCCACCCGTTACCGAGTAGGCACGACCTTCCTGCTCCAGCAACGCGATGTCGCGGCGTATGGTCATGTGCGAACAGTCGAACATTTCCATCAATTGATGAACGCTCAGCACTTGATGCTTGCGCAACTGTCGCAGCATCAATTCACGGCGTTGTTCAGGGATCATCGGTGCGCCGCTTTCGGCGGCCATGTCCTTTTGACTAGGCATTCAGGCTCCAGTAATGAAGAAATCCGCGGACAAGGAAGGCAGGCAAACATAGTAGCGAATCTGCAACTGGATCAGTAGCGAGATGAGGCGCCGAGCCCATTTCCCCCTGCGTAAATCAACTGTTTCTACCTGTTCGTAGCCAGAGCTATTTACTCCCAAGCCCGGCGACATCATGCCTTGCGAGAGTCGATCCAGCAGTTATCGATATTGCCATGAACAATCCGGCAACCTTTGTGGCTGCTTGTGCATCGCCTGAAGGTCGCTGACGTCAGGGCAGTCTGAGCCCGTAACCCGGATATAGCCTGAAGCTAGCCTGTTATTCCATAAAACAAGTACAAACGCATTTTATAGTGCGTTTTAATCTAATCAGGTTTTTTCAACTGACAGGAGCTTCGTACTTGAAAACCACGGCATTGTTGTCCTTGGGCCTGGCGTTAGCCGCCAGTTGCTCTGCGGCTTTTGCAGGCCCGATCCTGGATCGTGTGACGAAAAAAGGCGAGTTGACCGGCGTCCTGATGGAAAGTTATCCGCCGTTTTCCTTTCTCAATGAGCAGAACCAGCTGGACGGGTTTGACGTGGATGTCGCCAAGGCGGTTGCCCAGCGCCTTGGCGTCAAGCTCAAACTGGAGACCCCGTCCTGGGACGTGATCGCTGCTGGCCACTGGAGCGGGCGTTATGACATCTGCGTCTGCTCGATGACCCCGAGTAAAGCCCGCGCCGAAGTGTTCGATTTCCCGGTCGAGTATTACCAGTCACCCGCAGTGATCGTAGTGAATGCCAAGGATAAGGACATCACTGCGGGCAAAGACTTGTCCGGCAAAAAAGTCGGTGTGATCAGCGCGTCGACTTACGAAGCCTACTTGAACAAGGATCTGGTGATCGAAGGTGCCGAGGACAAACCTTTGAGCTATCCATTCGATAATGTTCAGGTCGCGCCCTACGACAACGAGACAGTGGCGTTCCAGGATCTGGCACTGGGCACGGGCGTGCGTCTGGATGCCATGGTCACCAACCTGATCACCGCGCGCGAGCGTATTACCCAGGATCCTCGCTTCAAGATTGCCGGCGATACGCTCTACGCCGAACCGAACGTCGTGGCGATCGAGAAGGGTGATCCGCAATGGAGTGCCAAAGTCACCGAGGTCATCACCCAACTCAAGGCTGACGGTACGCTGAGCAAGATTTCGCAGAAGTGGATCGGTGCCGATATCAGCCAATGTCAGCCCTCAATCCACATCCGGCCAAGGCGACTGTCGCACCCGAAGCCGAGCCACGCCCCTTGAGCCAGCTCTTTGGCTTTCGCACTCGCCTGTACTTGACGTGGGCGGCGCTGTTCGGCTTGTGCGTCATGTTTTTCATGAGCTTCGATCTGAAGTTCTCGATCATTCTGGAAAAGTGGCCGAATCTGGTCGGCCTGCATCTGGGGCCCAACGGTTTCCTGCAGGGTGCCGCACTGACGTTGTTTCTGTGCTTCTGCTCGATCTGGCTGTCCCTGCTCCTGGGGTTCGTGACGGCGCTGGCGCGTCTGTCACGCAGTGCCGTGGCGTTCGGTATCGCGAGCTTCTACGCATCTTTTTTTCGCGGTACTCCGCTGCTGATTCAGATCCTCCTGATCTATCTGGGTTTACCGCAGCTGGGCGTTGTTCCCGGCGCCATCAGTGCCGGCATCATTGCGCTCTCGCTCAACTATGGGGCCTACCTCAGCGAGATCTTTCGCGCCGGCATCCTGGCCGTAGCACCCGGGCAGCGCGAAGCGGCGATGGCCCTGGGACTCAGGCCAACGGCGACGTTTGTGCAGATCGTCCTGCCGCAAGCCATGCGCACGATCATTCCTCCGACGACCAGCCAGTTCATTTCAATGCTCAAGGACTCCTCGCTGATCTCGGTGATGGGCGTCTGGGAGGTGATGTTCCTGGCGCAGTCCTATGGGCGGTCTTCCTATCGCTACATCGAAATGCTCACCACCGCGGCCGTCATCTATTGGCTGCTGTCCATCGGGCTCGAGTTGATACAGCACCGCCTCGAACGCCACTACGGCAAAGGCTTCAAGAATCAGCGGTGATCCGCCCGGTTTAATCATTTTTTTCAGGAACCACTATGTCCGATCCCAAACCTCTGTTGTTTGCACTCTACGAACAGGCCAGTGTCGGTTGCGGCGGTGCGCCAAGCCTGTGGACACACCCGGCCGACGAGCGACTGACCATCAACTCTCTTGGCTACTGGTCGAACCTGGCACGCATTGCCGACCAGGCTCACCTCGACATGCTGTTTTTTGGTGATGTGCTGGGTTTCTACGATGTATTTGGCGGCAATGCCGATGCGGCCATGAAATGGGCGGTAGAAGCACCGGCGAACGATCCCTTGATGATCCTCCCGGCTTTGGCTGCCGTGACGCAAAACCTGGCCTTTGGCGTCACCGTCACCACCAGCTACGAACATCCGTTTACCCATGCCCGGCGCTTCAGCACGCTGGATCACCTCACCAATGGCCGGGTCGGCTGGAACATCGTCACGTCTTACCTGTCCAGTGCCGCCCGCAACTTCGGTCTGGAGCAGATGATCAGGCACGATGACCGCTATGAGCGCGCCGAAGAGTTTCTCGATGTGGTCTACAAGCTCTGGGAAGGCAGTTGGGCCGACGACGCCGTGGTTGCGGACAGATCGCGACAACTCTACGCCCGGGGTGATCGAGTGCGGCCGATCAACCACGTCGGTGAGCATTACCGGGTGGCCGGGCCGCACTTGACCTCGCCATCGCCACAGCGCACACCGTTGTTGATTCAGGCCGGCTGGTCAGGGCGCGGACGTGAGTTTGCGGCCAAGCACGCCGAGCTGATCTTCATTGCCAAGTCCAACCCGCAGGAAATTCGTCAGGGGCTGGAAGAAATATGGGCCAAGGCTCAGGCACGTGGCCGTCAGCGTGACGATGTGAAGTCCCTGACGGTGCTGCGTATCGTCACGGCCAAGACCGAGATCGAAGCCCAGCGCAAATATGACGAGCTGCAAAGCAACTATCACTTGCAGGCCCAACTGGTCAGTTACGCGGGTGACACCGGCATCGATATCAGCCGCTATGCCGACAGTGATGCGCTTTCCACCCACACCGAAGGCATGACCTCCTACGTGATGCGTCCCGATGGCACTGGCAAACCCTTGACCGCTGGCGACGTCAAGCAACGGTTTGCCAACGTCACCCGAGGCAGCGATCTGATCCTGGTGGGCACCCCTCGACAGGTGGCCGAGCGCATTGAGGAGCATGCGCGAATCTCCGGCACCAGTGGCTACATGCTCAATCCGCTGATCAGCCCCGGAAGCCTTGAGGACTTCGTCGAACTGATCATCCCCGAACTGCAGAAACGTGGGCTGTACCGTACTCAACCGCAAAGCGGTACCTTCCGTTCGCGGTTACGGGCCGATGGTTCAAGTCTGTTGCCGGCGTCGGCCTATGGGGCCTCGTTCCGTTTCGACAAGGCTTTTTAGAGGGGATGGGGCGATTCGCCCCATACACCGCGTGCACCTTCGGCATTCAATGCCCGCGGTTGCTGCGAATCAACTCATAAGCCCGACGCACCAGAGGATTAAGCGTATTGGGTCGAATCCACAGGTGATAGGTGACGTCCGGCAGACGGGGCAAGCCATCGCTTTCACCCAGCACCCGCATATCCGGGCCCAACATTTCCATGCTTCTGGCAGTGACGCCAAGGCCTGCACGCGTCGCCGCCTTGATGCCAATCAGGTTCGACGCCAGATAAGCCTGGCGCCAGGGAATGTTGGCGCGCTCGAGGGCCTCAAGGGCATATCGTCGATAGATGCTGGGCTCATCGACCAGGATCAACGGCAAAGGCTCGCCGGGGTTATGAAGAAACTGCGCAGAGCAAATCCACCATACCGGCGAGGTGCGCAAGGCAAAACCTTCCAGGCTGGGGTCTTCGCGAGTGGAAATCACCATGTCGACCTTGCCGCGATGCAGGTCGTCCATGAGAAACGGGCTGCGGCCGACGTCGATTTCCAGGCGCAAGCGCGGAGCCGAGCGCGCGATATGACTGAGAATCGGTGGCAGGATGGTGTCGGCGATGTCATGGGGTGAGCCGATTCGCAGCACGCCGCTCAAGCTGCTTTCGCGCAAGGAATTCAGCGCGTCATCGTTGAGCGAAAGCATTTGTCGGGCATGGCGCAGTAACTGCTGCCCGGCTTCCGTGAGCTGCTTTTGCCGCCCGCGTTTTTCGAACAGGCTGACCCCGACCTGTTGCTCCAGGCGTTGCATGTGCTGAGTGACCGACGATTGTGTGCGGGCCAGTTGCACGCCGGCCTCGGCAAAGCTGTGGTGATCGACCACGGCAATGAAGGTGCGCAGTAATTCGAGATCGAGGGTCGACATGGCGGCTGCTTTTTACATCAAGGGTGCGAACATAAACATTACATTTTTTTATGTATTTGGAGAAATTGATTTTTCTGGAATCTCGCAGATGCCAATAAACGCTGGCTTATAAGCGTTTATCTAAAAAATGACAGCACCAGAGTTATAACGATATTAGATATTTGTATTTCCGTTACCTCGACGCTGTACGCAGGATGCCACTCATCGGATCGGGGTTTTGCCGATCATTCATGAGGGGAAATCCATGTCGTTCAAGCGCGCGTCTGTAAAACGTTTATTGCCCGTGATGTTGGGCGCCTTCATCTCACTGGCCGCCAGCACCGCGGCCCATGCTGACGCGACGCTGGACAGGATCGAGCAGCGTCATGTGCTGGTGGTTGGCGTGCTGTTGTCAGGCGGCCCCTTTGGCGGCATTGATCCGGCCACACAGAAACCCCGCGGTTTGAACGTCGAACTCGCACAGGAACTGGGTCGGCAGTTGGGCGCTGAAGTGCAACTGGTGCCGGTATTGCCGGCCAACCGCGTGCAGTTCCTGCAGCAGGGCAAAGTGGATTTGCTGATCGCCAATATGGAATGGACGGCAGAGCGCGGCGAGATCCTCGGTTTTGTACCGACACCGTTTTACCGGGTTGGCGGCACCGCCGCAGTGCTCAAGGACAGCAAGATCACTCGTTGGGAAGACCTGAAAGGGCAACCGGTCTGCACCTCTCAGGGCAGCAGCTACATCAAGCCGCTCACCGGGTTGGGCGTTGAGTTGAAAGCATTCAAAAGTTCCTCCGAGTCCTTGTTGGCACTGCGTGGCAACAACTGCGTTGCGGCGGTACATGACGCCACACTGATCAATCCGTTAATCGCCGACAACACCGAATGGCAAGGCTATCGCGCCATCAGTCCGGAGCTCAACCCGGCGCCGTCGGTGATCTGGACGCGTCGTGGTGAAAGCGACACCCAGGCCAGGCTCGACCCGATCGTCAAGCAATTGCACCGCAGCGGCTGGTTGATCGAAGCCCAGACCCGCAACCACATCACCCCCGCGTCACCTGCGCTGGTCGAGTTGCAAAAGCAGTTCCAGGCCAACGGCGCCTGATTCACCTCATCGCATTCAATACGCCGCCGCATCGTGCGACGGCTATTCAAGGTAGTCGCGCATGAACCGTCATTTTTCCGCAAAAAACCTGACCTTACTGTGCCTGGCCAGCGCTCTTGCATTGTCACCCTGGGTTCACCCATCCAGCGCGACCGATGGCGTCACTGAAGCCGGACGCCGTATCGCCCGGGCCGGCGCGCAATTGCGGGGCGCAGCATGAGTCATTGGCTGGAGCTATTCGTCCACTGGGCTGCCGGGTTCGGTCTGAACTACAACTTTCTGCTGGACGCCTATCAGCGCGGCACCGTGGTGCAGGGGGCGCTGACCACGATGTGGTTGTGCCTGTTCACCATCCTCGGCAGCTTGCTCGCCGGGCTCGGACTGGCGGCGATGCTGACGTCGGGCAATCCCTGGTTGGCGAAACCGGCACGTGTGTTCGTCGAAGTCACGCGCAACACGCCGACCCTGGTGCAGCTGTATTGCGCGTTCCTCGTCTTGAACATGTTGCTCACTCAAGCCGTCGGCGCAGCGAACCCGCTGACGCCGTTCGCCTGGGTGGTGATCGTGATTTCTTTGCACAAGGGCGCTTTCCATGCCGAGGCACTGCGCGCCGGCATTGAAGCGGTACCGGCGGTGACACTGGAGGCGGCCAGTTCGCTGGCATTGAGCAGCCGTCAGTTGCTATGGAACGTGCAACTGCCGCTGGCCCTGCGTTTCGCTTTGCCGTCGCTGATCAACAACCTGATCGACCTGGTGAAGATGACTGCCGTTGCCTCGGCGATTGCCGTCGGCGACATCACCTACGCGTCGATCATGATCTGGACGCAGAGCGATAACGTTCTGGAACTGATGATTCTGATCCTGAGCTTTTTCGGTCTGCTGAGTTTTATCGTCAATTGTGTGGGGCGCTACCTTGAAGCGCGCCTGAGGATGCCCGGCTATGGCCATTGAATCGTCCGTCACCCCGTCGGTGACCTGGTCGCGTCGGCATGTCGGCAAACTGTTGCTGTTGGTCGGCGCCGGGCTCTGGTTGCTCTGGTTCACCCCGCAAAGCCCGGTATTGAAGGCGCTGCTGCAATGGTCGCCGGCCCTGGCTGCCGGCTTTGGCCAGAACATCCTGATCAGTCTGCTCGCGATTGCATTGGGTTCGCTGCTGGGGTTGCTGGTGGGGGCGCTGGCGTTATCGCCGCTGCGCCTGCTGCGTTTGCCGGCACGGATCTGGGTGCAGATTTTCCGCAACGCTCCGTGGCTGGTGCTGATCTATTTCACCACCTACGTGTTTCCGTTCGAGATCCACATCGGCAGCGCTTACGTCTCGTTTCCGGACTGGGTCAAGGTAACGATCGGCCTGGCCTTGCCGGCGAGTGCCAACGTTGCGGAGATCTTCCGTGGCGCCATTGCTTCGATCCCGGGTACGCAATGGGAGGCCTCGCGCTCGCTGGCGTTTACCCGGGGGCAGATTTTCCGCTCGATCATCCTGCCGCAGTGCTTCAAGCGCATGTTGCCACCGTGGATGAACCTGTATGCGGTGATCACCATGGGCACCGCGCTGGCCTCTCTGGTGGGGGTGCATGACGTGATCGACACCGCGCAGATTGCCAGCAACACCGTGAACATGACCGGTTTCACCGTGGTGATCTACCTGAGCCTGCTGGTGCTGTTCTTCGCTTATTGCTACCCGATTTCCCGCCTCACCCAACGCCTGGAGCGACGTTATGCCTTCTATTGAAACTGTCGCCGAGCCGCTGGTGAGCCTGCGCGATCTGCACCTGTCGTTTGGCAGCAACCCGGTGCTCAAAGGCATCGACCTCGATGTGCATCGGGGGCAAGCGGTGTCGATCATCGGCCCGTCCGGCTCCGGCAAGTCGACCATCCTGCGCTGCATCACCGGGCTGTTGCAGCCCCAGCGTGGCAGCATCCGCGTCGGCTCTACCTTGGTTCACACGCTGGTGCAGGAAGCACAGCGCATCGAACTGCGCAAACGCGTGGGGTTTGTGTTTCAGCAGTACAACCTGTTCCCGCATCTGTCGGTGCTGGAGAACCTGGTGATTGCACCGCGCAAGGTGTTGCGGCGCAGCCGTGCCGATGCGGAAAAACAGGCGCGTGCCTTGCTGGCCAAAGTGCGCATGGAGCACAAGGCCGATGCCTATCCGGGACAACTGTCCGGTGGTCAGCAACAGCGGGTGGCGATTGCCCGTGCACTGGCGATGCGCCCGGAGCTGATTCTATTCGATGAGGTGACCTCGGCTCTTGATCCGGAAACCGTCGGCGAGGTGCTGACCGTGATTCGCGAGTTGACCGAAGAGGGCATGACGTGCGTGCTGGTCACCCACGAGATGCGTTTCGCCGAAGAAATCAGCGACATCGTCTATTTCACCGAAAACGGCGTGATTGTTGAACACGGTAGCGCCGCACAGATTTTTCAGAACCCGGTCAGCGAGCGCACCCAGGAATTCCTGCGCCATGCCGTGGGCGATCCGGGGCGCCGTCCCGCCGTCGCCAACGACCCTTATCTGCTGACCAACCTGGGCCGCTACAGCCTGTCCGTATAAAACCGAGGAGCCTGTTCATGAGTACCGAAAACCGTGCCGCCGTCATCGAGGATTTCCTGAAGAAAATCCGCGTGATCAACCAACGGGGCGTCGACCGCGCCGCGCTGGTGGAAATCGTTGCCCAGCTCGAAGCCCTGGCCGAGCGCCGTGATCTGTTCAACTTCGACGAGTTCCCGGCGCCGGTGCCGGGGCAGGGCAGTACTGCGTTTCGCTACCGGCTTAACGACGACGGCGACACGCCAACGCTATACCTGAACTCATTGTTGCCGGGTAAAAGTACGATCCCGCACAACCACGAAACCTGGGCGATCATCAGTGCCGTCGAAGGCCAGGAGATCAACTACGTCTATGGTCGTGATGACGAAGGTCGCGAGCCGGGTTTCACCACCTTGCATCTGCAAAAGGAAGTGATCGTCCAACCCGGCACGTCGATCTCGTTTTTGGGAGAAGACCTGCACGGCATTCGCGTCGAGGGCGAGCAGGCGACCTTGCATTTCCATCTCTACGGCCTGCCGCTGGAGTCCCTTAACGGTCGCTATGGCGTTGAGGCCGACGGACGCATTCTCAATTACAACGCCTCGCAAATGGCGCCGTCGATCAAGGCCTACCCATGATCGATCTGTATTACTGGCCGACCGGCAATGGTCTGAAGATCGGCATCCTGCTCGAAGAGCTCGGGTTGGAGTACCGCGTGGTGCCGATCAACATCCGCGAGGGCGAACAGAAGCAGGCGGCGTTTCAACGGATCAGCGCCAATGGCCGCATTCCGGCGATTGTCGACCATGCGCCAGAGGGGTTGAGCGAACCGCTGAGCCTGTTCGAGTCCGGCGCCATTCTCAATTACCTGGCCAACAAGGCCGAGCGTTTTCTGCCGCCGGCAGGCAGTGTCGAACGACAGAAAGTCCAGGAGTGGCTGTTCTGGCAGGTGGGGCATGTAACCCCTTACCTGAGTCAGCTACAGGTGTTTAAAGAGAAGGCCCCGGAACCGATTCCATTCGCTTTGGATTTGCTGAATGCCGAAGCGACGCGCTTGTATCGGGTACTGGAAGCGCGTCTGTCTGAAGTGCCGCATGTGGCGGGTGAATACTCCATCGCCGACATGGCGATTTTCCCGTGGATTCAGCCGCAGCGACAGGGACAGGAACTGCAGGACTTCCCGCACATCCGTGCCTGGCGCGAACGCCTCAAGGCACGTCCAGCCATTCAGCGTGCATATGCGAAGGGCCGCGAAGTGGCGGCCAATGAACGCGCTCTGGCGCATCAATAATTTTCTTTCGAGCGCAACCCCCATGAGCCAGACCGTAACCCCAGGGCAATTGCAGCAGTGGCTGTTCGACGGGCAGGAAATCGCCCTGTTTGATGTGCGCGAGCATGGCCAGTATGGCGAAGCCCATCTGTTTTTCGCAGTCAATCTGCCCTATAGCCGACTGGAGCTGGAGGTACGGCGACTGGCGCCCAACCCTCAGGTGCGCCTGGTGATCCATGACCAGAACGGTGGCGATGTTGCCAAGCGCGCTGCACAGCGCCTTCACGCGTTGGGGTATGAACGCGTGCACATACTCGAGGGCGGTGCCAATGGCTGGCAGGCCGCCGGTTATCAGCTGTTTGCCGGCGTGCATGTACCGTCCAAGGCTTTTGGCGAATTGGTCGAAGAGGTCAGTCACACGCCGCATGTCACCGCACGACAATTGGCCGAATGGCAAAGCCGAGGCGAGCCTTTGGTGGTGCTCGACGGCCGACCGTTCGATGAATACCGCAAGATGACCATTCCCGGTTCCGTGTGTTGTCCGAACGGCGAACTGGGGTATCGCATCCATGACCTGGTGCCTGACGAACACACGCCGATCGTGATCAATTGCGCCGGCCGAACCCGCAGCATTATCGGTGCGCAAACGCTGATCAACCTCGGTTTGAAGAACCCTGTCTATGCCCTGGAGAACGGAACCCAAGGCTGGGATCTGGAAGACTTTCAATTGGAGCACGCAAGCAGCCGTCGTTATGCCGATACCGTGAGCGCTGCACCATTGGCCGCGCAACGGCTGGCGGCTGCCCGATTGGCGGAGAGGGCCGGGGTGAAAACGGTTGCGGCTGAACAGGTCGAGCAGTGGGCTGGCGATGTCGGGCGCAGTCTGTTTTTGTGCGACGTGCGCACCGCCGAAGAGTTTGCCGCCGGCAGTTTACAGGGCGCGCAACACACACCGGGCGGTCAGCTGGTTCAATCTACTGATCTGTATGTCGGCGTGCGTCAGGCACGGCTGGTGCTGATCGACAGCGATGGTGTGCGGGCGCCGATTGTCGCGAGCTGGCTGCGTCAGTTGGGGCATGAAGCGTATGTGTTGGCAGGTGGCGTGAGCAGTGCTCTGGCGTTACCTGCAAGCGACGTGATCGCCCACGAGGTGCTGCCATTGATCACTGCCCAGGTACTGTCTGATGCACTCAAGGATGAGGCCGTCGCGCTGATCGATCTGCGTCCGGGCATGACCTATCGCAAGGGCCACATTGCCGGCTCGCGCTGGTCGATCCGCCCGTTGCTGACGCGACACGTGACGGGTGAGCAGCGACCGCTGGTGCTGCTGGCCGATGATGCGCAACTGGCCTCGTTCGCCGCACAGGAATTGCCCGAAGCCCAGCGTGCGCAAGTACGGTTGCTGGACGGCGGGCTCGATGCCTGGCGTGCAGCGGGTTTCTCCGTGCAGGAAAGCCCGGACACTCCATCCCATGATCAATGCATTGATTTTCTGTTCTTTACCCATGACCGCCACTCCGGCAACAAGGACGCGGCGCGTCAATACCTGGCATGGGAGATCGGTTTGCTGGCGCAGATGAGCGACGACGAAATCGCCAGCCTTAAACCGTTGCAGACTCAAGCACGTCAGGATCCGCAGGTGCGTACGCGGCTGGTGCATTCAGCGCGGGCCCAGGGTGTCGGCGGCCGCGCAGTCAATGTACCGGTCACTCGCTTGAGCACCGTGCTGTTCGACAACCTGGCGCAAATGCGTGATGCCCGTGCTCGTCGTGATAGCGAGCGTGTGCTGAGTTATGGGGCGCGCGGCAATCCAACGGCGTTTGCCCTCGAAGACCTGGTCAGCGAGCTGGAGGGTGGTTATCGCACTCGCTTGTTCGGAACCGGGCTGGCAGCGGTCGCGCAGACGTTTCTCGCTTATCTGCGGCCGGGCGATCATGTGCTGATCACCGACGCGGTATACGCGCCTGTGCGGCGTCTGGCACGGGAGTTTCTTCAGCCCTTCGGTATTCAGGTCAGCTATTTCGCCCCGGACGGTCGTGACCTGGAGGCTCAGCTGCAAGCCAACACGAAAATGGTCTACACCGAAGTGCCAGGCTCTTTGTTATATGAACTGTGCGACCTGCCGGCCATTGCCGCCCTGTGCAAACCGCGAGGTATCCTGCTGGCCGTCGACAATACCTGGGGCTGCGGTTACCTGTACCGGCCGCTGACACTCGGCGCAGACATCTCGATCATGGCACTGACCAAGTACCTGAGCGGCCACAGCGATGTGGTCATGGGCAGTGTCTGCACCCGCGAAGACGTGTGGCCGGCACTCGCGTCCATGAGCGATAACTTTGGAGCAACCGTCAGCCCTGATGACGCCTATCTGGTGCTGCGCGGCGCTCGAACCCTGGCGCCACGACTGGAGGTGCATGAGCGTCAGGCTCTGGAAATCGCACATTGGTTGCAAGCGCAACCGCAGGTGAAGCGGGTGTTCCATCCGGCCTTGCCCGATCATCCCGATCATGCCTTGTGGCGGCGGGATTTCACTGGCAGCAATGGCTTGCTGTCCTTTGAACTGAACGAGGCGGACAGCGCGTATGTCGAGCGCTTCATCGATGCGCTGCAGCTGTTCGGGTTGGGCGCTTCCTGGGGCGGTTTTGAAAGCCTGATTACCGTGGCCGATACCCAAGAACGCAACAGTGCGGCGGATCGCTCATTGAACCCGGTATTGCGCTTGCACATCGGGCTGGAGGATGTCGCAGAGTTGATTGCGGATCTGCAGCGCGGGTTTGGGGTTTCAGGAGAGGGTCAAGGTCGAGTGTTTTGATGCGTTTGCACTGGGTAATGCAAATTCGGGGGTAGCGCTTTCGAGGGGCAAGTACACCAGGTCCGGTGCGAACTGAGACTGCCGCTTGAGAATGTTGTCTACGACAGATGATGGGCGAATCCCCGCGGATTCAGAAATGATCGGCGAATCGAAAAGCCCATGCACCAAGGTTTAACCAGGTGCCGATAGCTGACGCTTCGGCTAGAGGCCCCGGTTCGATTGGGTATCGATTTGTTACCTGGATACCGTTATTCACCCATTTGGGGCGTGCTGGGCCATTTCGTAGCACACGGCGAGTATCACGCCGATCTGAAGATCATCGGTTTTTGAGTCGAAACTCCTTTCCAATTAAGAGCTTGAGGCAGTTCGAAGCAGACTGGCACGGTTTCTGCTGTTTTGTATCTATGGATAATTGGATACAAAACTGCAAAAGGTGACTTTATGCAATTCGCTCCCACCTACGTTGAACGTCAACCCCTGACCGCCGAGGAGGAGGCTTACAACTTTCTGCTGGAAGCGATCTGTGGCGGTCGTTACCGCAAAGGCGACCGCCTGATCGCCGAGGACATAGCAAGCGAAATCGGCATGAGCCGGATGCCGGTGCGCGAAGCCTTTCGCCGTCTCGATGCTCAAGGCCTGGTAACCCTGAGGCCTAACCGCGGCGCCATTGTCAGTGGCCTGGACTTCGACGAATTGCACGAGGTCTTCGAGATGCGCAGTGCCCTCGAGGGCCTGGCCATCCGCGTGGCCGTGCCCAGGATCGGCGAGCGTCAGCTGGCGGCTCTGGAACGCATGCTGGACGAGATGGATGACTACCGCGACGAAAGCGCCGAGTGGGTCAGGCTTCATCGTGCCTTCCATGAATACCTGTGCAGCCTCAGCGGTCGTCCTCGGCTGATGAAGCAGATCTCGGCGCTGTATTCGCTGATCGAGGCACCGATGCGGCTGTGGCTGCAACACAGCGAAAAACCACTGAGCGCTCGCCAGGAACACGCGGTGATCCTGGACGCCATTCGCTCAGGCGATGTCGACCGGGCCGAGGCCGTGGTGCGTCAGCACATCGAGGGCACGGTGCCGGCGCTGATCCAGTTTCTGCAATCGGAAAAATAGAATCGGGCTCAAACCCGACAGTGTTTTGACTTTGAGTACTGCCCCGTTACTAAACAACTGGAGTGTCTCGTCATGCATAAACGCCATATGTTTCTTGCCGCTGTTTCCCTCGGACTCTGTGCGCAGTGGGCGGTTGCCGTGCCCCAAGTGCCGGAGCGACTGCAAAAGGCCGACAAACTCACGTATTGCTCGGGCATGGATTCACCGCCCTTGGTGTCTTTCGACGAGGCGCAAAAACCCAAGGGCCTGACGGTCGATCTGGGGCTGGAAGTCGCCAAACGGCTGGGAGACAAACCGGTGCAATGGCGGGTCATTCCGTTCTCCGGGTTGCTACCGGCATTGCTCGCCCAGCAGTGCGACATGATCGTTGATCAGCTGTTCGACAAACCCGAACGGCGGGAGGTGATCGACATCGTCAACTACATGTATTCCAGCCAGTCAGTGGTCGTTCCCAAAGGCAATCCCAAGGGCATCAAGACCCTGGATGGACTGTCCGGGCACAAGGTGGCCGTGCTCAACGGCTCGACGATCAAAACCTTGCTGGACGCCGAGAACGAAAAGCTGACCAAGTCTGGCAAGACACCCATGAAACTGGTGGTCTACAACAGCGACACCGACGCCTTTCAGGCGCTGCGCATCAGTCAGGTAGACGCCTACGGTACCACCGTGGAAACCGCCGGTTACTACGCCGCCATGGCGCCCGAACTGTTCGAGGAAGGGGTGCCGGCCTTCAGCCGGATACTCACCGGCCTGGGGATTCGCAAGGATGATCCGCAGCTCACCGCAGCGGTACAACAGATCATCAGTGACATGCGCAGCGACGGCAGTTACGTGCAGTTGCTGAGCAAATGGCATGTCTCCAGCGACACACTCGACTGAGGCGAACGCTCGATGAATTTCAATTGGGATGTGTTCTTGCAATACCTGTTGCAGCCGAGCGGGGTGTACCTCACCGGACTCTGGCTGACCTGTCTGATCAGTGTGCTGGCGATGGCGTTGGGCTGTGTGCTGGGACTGGCGGCGGCACTGATGCGTCTGTCACGCAACCCGCTACTCAACCTGCCTGTACGGTTTTATGTGTGGCTGATGCGCGGCACGCCACTGCTGGTGCAGATCGTCTTTCTCTACACCGCATTGGCTGCCGGCGGGATCTTCCGCTTCGAAGACGTAGAGCTGTTTGGCCTGGTGGTACCGGGCAACATCCAGGCAGCGATCATCGCACTGGGCCTGAACGAAGGCGCCTACATGGCCGAGATCATCCGTGCGGGGATCGGTGCCGTGGACAAGGGGCAGTACGAGGCCGGGCGTTCGTTGGGCATGACCTTCGCCAAACTGATGCGGCGAATCGTTCTGCCTCAGGCGTTCCGGGTCATCGTTCCGCCGTTGGGTAACGAGTTCAACGTGATGCTCAAGAATACGACGCTGGTCAGCGTTATTGGCGTGCAGGAGTTGCTGCTGAGCACGCAAATGGTCACGTCGGCGACATTCCGGGTATTTGAACTGTACCTGGTGGTGGCGATGTATTTCCTGCTGCTGACCACCCTCTGGGGCTTTTTCCAGCGTTGGCTGGAAGCGCGTTTCGGACAGTCCGATCGACCCGCACCGCCAGCGGCTGGCAGTCGCATGTTCGGTCGCGGCACGCTGAAATTGCTGAGGGGGCGTTAAGCATGGCGCACAAAAGTGAAGAACTGATCATCGAGGCCCTGGACATTCACAAGTCCTTCGGCGACCTGGAGATTCTCAAGGGAATTTCCTTGCAGGTGCGGCGCGGGGAAGTGGTGGTGCTGATCGGCGCATCGGGTTCAGGCAAGACCACCTTCATTCGCTGTATCAATCTGCTGGAAGATATTCAAGGTGGTCGCATTCGCGTCAACGGTCGCTCCATGGGGTACCGCGAGCGCGCCGACGGCAGTCTGGTGCGCGACTCCGAGAGCAACATCGCTCGCCAGCGTCGGGACATCGGCATGGTCTTTCAGCGTTTCAATCTGTTCCCCCACATGACCGCGCTGGAAAACATCATTGAGGCACCGATCCAGGTGCTCGGCGTGCCACGCGCAGAAGCTTTGGAACAGGCCCGGGCCTTGCTCGCCCGGGTCGGTCTGGCGGACAAGGCCATGCATTACCCGTCGATGTTGTCCGGCGGGCAGCAGCAGCGCGTGGCAATCGCCCGGGCGCTGGCGATGAAACCCCAGGCCATGCTGTTCGACGAGCCCACCAGCGCTCTGGATCCGGAAACCGTCGGCGAGGTGCTGCAGGTGATGAAGCAGTTGGCCGATGACGGCATGACCATGGTGGTGGTCACCCATGAAATGGGTTTTGCCCGGGAAGTGGCTGACCGCGTGGTGGTGCTCGATCAGGGCGAATTGATCGAACAGGGGCCGCCGGAGCAGATCTTCAGTCGACCGACACACCCGCGAACCCAGGCTTTTCTCAGCCGCGTGCTGTGATCTTCTCAGTCGGGTCTTTTTCACCCGGCAATGGAACCGGACACCTGCGGCCAATGAATCCTTGTTTGGAAGAACTTTTGCCATGTTGAAATTTTCTGCCCACGAATATCCCTATCCATCGCAACGTCAGAGCGTGTTTGCACGTCGCGGCATGGTCGCTGCTTCACAGCCATTGGCCGCCGAAGCCGGCATCGAAATCATGCGCAACGGCGGCAATGCCATTGATGCCGCGATCGCCACAGCGGCGGCTCTGACGGTGGTTGAACCCACTGGCTGCGGCTTGGGTGGCGACGCCTTTGCCCTGGTATGGAGCAAAGGCCAATTGCACGGACTGAACGCCAACGGCCATGCGCCGGCAGCACTGACCATCGATGCAGTCAAGGCGTGTGGTCACGAGCAGATGCCGCTTTATGGCTGGACGCCGGTAACGGTGCCCGGTTGCCCTTCGGCCTGGGCGCAGTTGTCCAGACGGTTCGGCAAGCTGCCTTTTGCCGAGTTGCTGCAGCCCGCCATCAGCCTGGCCAGGGAGGGTTTTCCACTGTCACCGGTGGTCGCCCGACAATGGCAGACCGCTCTGGATGAATTCAGCCCCCATCGAGACCCGGTGCTCGACGTCTGGTTCGACACGTTCCTGATTGATGGCCGTGCGCCAAAGGCCGGTGAATTATTCCGCAACCCGGCGCAAGCCCGAACGCTGGAAGAACTGGCGGACAGCGCTTGCGAAAGCCTCTATCGCGGCGATCTGGCTCAGCGCCTGGATGCCCATTCCCGCGCCACCGGCGGCTACCTGCGAGCCAGCGACCTGCAGGACTATCGCGCCCAATGGGTAGATCCGATCAGCATCAATTACCGCGGCTACGATGTCTGGGAAATTCCCCCAAGCGGGCAAGGACTGGTGGCCCTGATGACCCTGAAAATCCTTCAGGGCTTCGACTTCGATCACCGGGACAGCCAGCAGACCTGGCATCGTCAACTGGAAGCCATGAAGCTGGCCTACAGCGACGGCCTGCATTACATCACCGATCCGCTGCACATGCGTGTGGCCGTGGCTGACCTTCTCAGCGATGCCTACAGCAGCCAACGTCGCGAACAGATATCCGATCAGGCGCGTGAACCTAATCCCGGCGATCCCCACGCCAGCGGTACGGTGTATCTGGCCACGGCGGATGCGGAGGGCAACATGGTGTCCTTCATCCAGAGCAGCTACCACGGCTTTGGTTCCGGCGTGGTACTGCCAGACAGCGGAATCGCCTTGCAGAACCGCGGGCAGGAATTCAGTCTCGACCCTGACCACGCCAACTGCCTGGCACCGGGCAAAAAAACCTTTCACACCATCATTCCCGGTTTCATCAGTAAAGGCGACGCACCGGTGGGACCGTTCGGCGTCATGGGTGGCTACATGCAGCCCCAAGGCCATGTGCAGATGGTCATGAATCTGCTGGATTTTGGTCTCAACCCCCAAGCCGCGCTGGACGCTCCGCGGTGGCAATGGCTGGGGGATATGAAGGTCGGCATCGAACACGGGGCGTCTCGGGACCTGGCCGCTTCGCTGGCACGGCGCGGACACCAGATTCAGGTTGATTGCGACCTGATCAACTATGGCCGAGGGCAGATCATCATCCGTGACCCGGACTCCGGTGTGCTGTGCGGCGGCACCGAGCCGCGAGCCGACTCCCATATCGCCGTGTGGTAGCGGGCCGCTGAAAACAGGAAAAGAGACCCCGGTCTCTTTTTTTGTTTGTGTGGCAGACGGCGCTGATTGCGATCGTTCGCAGCGCCGAACAGCTTGGCTTTATCAGTTTGTCAGGGAACGCGATCAGGGTTTGTCCGCGACCGTGCCCCGCAGCATAGGCCCAGGCCCGGTTACTGGTACGTCTCATTCCGGTTACAGAGCACTTTTATCGTGCATGGCGCTTGTATCTGACCAAATTGGGGCATTGGTCATTGCTGTATTCAAAAACCGACATGTGGACGTCGGTGACAAATAAGTTGTCGTTTATAGACATCTCTTGCTTATGTGCTACCAATGTGCCCAGCGCTGATGAACGGAGCAATAATTCAAGCGTTTCCCTTATGGCTCTCGTCCTGCAACCCCCCCCGATATAGAGGCATTGGGTGATGTCGTTTTTGAATTCATTGAAAACTATGTAACTGGGTATGACCTTTGCAAGTTGAATAGGAACAATCCCACCAGTTTTTGGACGGGAGAATAAAAAGAGCCTTCGCCTGAGGCCATTCACCCGCTTTGTGTGAGGAGATACCGCGATGACGACGTTCAACTCCGGGGCCCAACCCCAGAACCGTGCGCCTCAATCCATCGGCTTTCTGCTGCTGGACAATTTCACGCTG
>NZ_JBGLYV010000072.1:0-29574 GCF_047304225.1 Pseudomonas sp. Pseusp3
GTCTGGGTCATGCTGCCGGCCGGCGCGCCGACCGAAGAGACCATCGACACCCTGAGCACCTTGCTCGAACCCGGCGACACCATCATCGACGGCGGCAACACCTTCTATAAGGACGATATCCGCCGGGCGAAAACCCTGTCGGAAAAAGGCCTGCATTACATCGATGTCGGTACCTCCGGCGGCGTCTGGGGCCTGGAGCGCGGTTACTGCATGATGATCGGCGGCGATGCCGAGACCGTCAGGCGCCTTGACCCGCTGTTCGCAACCCTGGCCCCGGGCCTGGGCGACATCCCGCGCACCAAGGACCGCAAGTCCGACGACGATCGTGCCGAGCGTGGCTACATTCACGCCGGTCCCGCCGGTGCCGGGCATTTCGTGAAAATGATCCACAACGGCATCGAATACGGAATGATGCAGGCCTTCGCCGAAGGCTTCGACATCCTGCAAACCAAAAACAGTGAGAGCCTGCAACAAGACCAGCGCTTCGACCTGAACGTCGCCGACATCGCCGAAGTCTGGCGTCGTGGCAGCGTGGTGTCTTCGTGGTTGCTCGACCTGACCGCCGACGCCCTGGCCAGTGATCCGAAACTCGACGGCTTTTCCGGCTCCGTGGCCGACAGCGGTGAAGGTCGCTGGACCATCGAAGCCGCGATGGAGCAAGCGGTGCCGGTGCCGGTGCTGTCGAACTCGCTGTTCTCCCGCTACCGCTCCCGTGGGCAAGGTACCTTTGGCGACAAGATTCTCTCGGCCCAGCGCTTCGGCTTCGGCGGCCATGTGGAGACCTCGAAAAAATGACCCATGCGATCCGCAGGAAATCCAAGGCCGAGCCCGCACCACCGACGACGCTGTTTCTGTTTGGCGCCCACGGTGACCTGGTCAAGCGTCTGTTGGTACCGGCGCTGTATAACCTCAAGCGCAACGGCTTACTCGGGGATGGACTGCGGATCATCGGCGTTGACCACAACGCCATCAGCGATGAAGGCTTTGCGCAAAAGCTCGAAGACTTCATTCAGAACGAGATGGCTGGCAAGGGCGACCACACCCTTGATCCAGCGCTCTGGTCCAAACTTGCCAAAGGCATCAGCTACGTCCAGGGCGACTTCCTGGACGCCAGCACTTATCAAGCGCTGGCGGCGAAAATCGCCGACAGCGGAACCGGCAATGCGGTGTTCTACCTGGCTACCGCGCCGCGTTTCTTCAGTGAAGTGGCACGCCGCCTCGGTGCCGCCGGCTTGCTGGAGGAAACCCCCGAGGCTTTCAGAAGGGTCGTGATCGAAAAGCCCTTCGGCTCCGACTTGCAAACGGCCGAGGCCTTGAACGCCTGCCTGCTCAAGGTGATGACGGAAAAGCAGATCTACAGGATCGATCATTACCTGGGCAAGGAGACCGTACAGAACATTCTGGTCAGCCGGTTCTCCAACAGCCTGTTCGAAGCGTTCTGGAACAATCACTACATCGATCACGTGCAGATCACTGCCGCCGAAACCGTCGGCGTGGAAACCCGTGGCAGTTTTTATGAGCACACCGGCGCGCTACGGGACATGGTGCCCAATCACCTGTTCCAGTTGCTCGCGATGGTGGCGATGGAGCCTCCCGCCGCGTTTGGCGCCGATGCGGTCCGTGGCGAAAAAGCCAAGGTCGTCGGTGCGATCAGGCCCTGGACGGTCGAGGAGGCCCGCGCCAACTCGGTGCGCGGCCAATACGCCGCAGGCGAGATCGACGGCAAGGCACTGCCGGGTTATCGCCAGGAAGACAGGGTCGCGCCCGACAGCAATACCGAAACCTATGTGGCCCTCAAGGTCATGATCGACAATTGGCGCTGGGTCGGGGTGCCGTTCTACCTGCGTACCGGCAAGCGCATGAGCGTGCGCGACACCGAGATCGTGATTTGCTTCAAACCGGCGCCCTATGCGCAGTTCCGCGATACCGAGGTCGATGAGTTGCAACCGACCTATTTGCGCATTCAGATCCAGCCCAACGAAGGCATGTGGTTCGACCTGTTGGCCAAGCGGCCCGGTCAGGCCCTGAAGATGGACAACATCGAGCTGGGGTTTGCCTACAAGGACTTCTTTGAGATGCAGCCATCCACCGGCTACGAAACCCTGATCTACGATTGCCTGACAGGCGATCAGACGTTGTTCCAGCGCGCCGACAACATCGAAAACGGCTGGCGCGCCGTACAGCCGTTCCTGGATGCCTGGCAGCAGGATTCCAGCGTGCAGAGCTATGCCGCCGGGGAAAACGGTCCCAAGGCCGGCGAAGAATTGCTCATCCGTGACGGTCGCGTCTGGCACCGTCTCGGATGAAGGAGGCCACGCAACGCCCCATTGGTTTTTTGCTCAGTGACATGGACGGCACGTTGCTGCTGCCCGATCATGGCCTGAGTCAGCGCACCATCGACGCCGTCCGCTCGTTGCGCGAGGCGGGTGTACTGTTCAGTCTGGCCACTGGCCGGCCACCCAAGGCCATGTTGCAAGTCATTGAAGCCCTGGGCGTCGACCTGCCGACGGCGGCCTTCAATGGCGGGACGCTGGTCAATCCGGACGGCAGTATTCTGGTTGCGCACTATTTGCCGGCTACTGCCGCATTAACCACATTGACGCTGCTTTGCGGCCTGCCAGAGGTTGAGGTCTGGGTGTTCAGTGGCGGCGACTGGCTGGTCAAGGATGCGAACGGCCCGATGGTGCCTCGTGAGCAACACGGCTTGGGGTACCCGCCGGTGGTGGTCGACAGTTTCGAACCCTATCTGGAGCGCATCGACAAGATCGTTGCCGCGAGCAACAACACCGGATTGTTGATCGAGCTCGAAGCGCGGCTGCTACAGCAGGTAGTAGGCCAGGCACAGGTGTCGCGCTCCCAACCGGTGTATCTGGATGTGACCGCCATGCAAGCCAACAAGGGAGAGGCATTGGTGACGCTGGCCAGGCATCTCGGTGTGCCGCTGGAACAGACGGCGGCGATAGGGGATGGCGGCAATGACCCGGCAATGTTTCAGGTTGCCGGGCTGTCGATTGCCATGGGGCAGGCGGAGGATGCGGTGCGGCGCCAGGCCGATGTGGTCACCGGTGCCAATACCGAAGACGGTGCTGCGCAGGCAATCGAGCAATACATCCTCCCTCGATAACAACGCAAAACCCCTGTGGGAGCGGCGGTGCGGCGATCCGACTTGCTCGCGAATGCGGTGTGTCAGATACATCAATGTTGACTGACACACCGCATTCGCGAGCAAGTCGGATCGCCGCACCGCCGCTCCCATATTCTGTTTCGGGTCAGAGCCAGTAGCTCACTGCATACCACCCGAGCAAGCCCATCACCACGGTGTAAGGCAACGCCATCCAGACCATTCGCCCATAAGACAGGCGCACCAGCGGTGCGATCGCCGAGGTCAGCAGGAACAGGAACGCCGCCTGACCGTTGGGCGTCGCCACGCTCGGCAGGTTGGTGCCGGTATTGATCGCAATGGCCAGCGTCTCGAAATGCTCACGGGTCATCTCACCCGCCATGAATGCACGCTTCACTTCAGTGATGTAGATGGTTGCCACGAACACGTTGTCGCTGATGGCGGACAACAGGCCGTTGGCAATGAACAGCATGCCCGGCTGTTGGTCCGCTGGCAGTGTCAGCACCCAGTGGATCAGTGGGGCGAACAGTTGCTGATCGTGAATCACCGCGACGACGGCGAAAAACACCACCAACAACGCGGTGAACGGCATGGCGTCCTTGAACGCGGTGCCAAGGCGGTGTTCGTCGGTGATGCCGGTAAAGGCGGTGATCAATACGATCACCATCAGGCCGATCAAGCCCACTTCGGCGATGTGGAACGCCAGCCCGGCAATCAGAATCAATGCGGCAACGCCTTGCACCAGAAGCGCTGCACGTTGGCGAGTGGTGCGCTCGGCATTGTCTTCGGCGGCGTAGTTGGCCAGCACCGCACGGACGTTATCCGGCAGCAGCGTGCCGTATCCGAACCAGCGCAGCTTTTCCAGCAGGACACACGTTACCAGCCCGGTAACCAGTACCGGCAGGGATACCGGCGCAACCCGGGTAAAGAACTCGGAGAAGTGCCAGCCCATTTCATGGCCGATCAGCAGGTTCTGCGGTTCGCCGACCAGCGTGCAAACACCGCCCAGAGCAGTGCCCACGGCACCGTGCATCAGCAGGCTGCGCAGAAAGGCGCGGAACTGTTCGAGATCCCCCTGGTGCAGGGTAGGCAGATGCTGGTCGTCGCTGAACTCGCTGTCCTGACGCGGATCGTTACCCGAGGCAACGCGGTGATACACCGAGTAAAAGCCTACGGCGGCACTGATAATCACGGCGGTCACGGTCAGGGCATCGAGGAACGCCGACAGAAAGGCTGACAAAAAGCAGAACATCAGGGCCAGCAGGGCCTTGGAGCGAACCCCCAACAGCAGGCGCGAGAACAGGTACAGCAACAAGTCCTTCATGAAATAGATACCGGCCACCATGAACATCAGCAGCAGGATCACCGGGAAGTTGTGCAACAACTCCTCGTACAACGCCTGGGGCGTAGTCATTTTCAGCAACAGGGCTTCAATCAGCAACAGGCCGCCGGGCATCAGCGGATAACACTTGAGTGCCATGGCCAGGGTGAAGATGAACTCCAGCACCAGTAGCCAGCCGGCAGCCATCGGGCCTGCGGCCCACAGCACCAGGGCATTGAGAATCAGAAAGCCGACGATGCAGGCCTTGTACCAACGGGGCGAGTTCCCGAGAAAGTTGTGTGCGAACGCCTGGGCCATTGAGCCGGACATCGGCTGCTCCTTGTTTTAAGAAGCGCGCAAGTTGCCGCAAGCAGCCTGGAAGATCAAGCGCAGTACTACTGCATCGGTTCAGCCCAGATATCGCGTGACTACTGCCTTGTAACTGCCATGCAACGAATAGCCACCAGCCACGATGTTGCCATCGGCCTGCACCGCGACACAGGTGGCAGTATCCAGGCTGGGGCCGAGGCGGCTCCGCACAAAGCCGCGGCCTGCACCAAAGCGGGGATCGAGATGGCCATTGGGCAGGTACCGTCCGACAATGAAGTCTGCCTCAACGCCGCCGATGGTCGCGCCCGCCGTGATCAAACGGCCATCGGGCTGTAATTGCGCGGCACTCCACTGGCAGCCGCTGCGGCCAATTTCCAGGCATCGCGGGTGGCCGCTGTTGCAGTGGTTGTCGGGGCGGCCGTTGCTGTGCATTTTAAAGGTCAGGCAATGCATCGGCTCATGACTGCTGCCCACACACAGGATATCGCCAGTGTGTTGCTGGACCACCTGACTGACTTGGGCACCATGCCCATGCGCCTTGAACGTCATGAATCCATCCACGGCAAAGCTCTCGTCGAGGCGCCCATCCGGGTGATAGCGGGCCAGCAAGCCTTCTTCAGGGAAGTTGATCGATCCACCCACCAGAATCCGACCGTCGCGTTGAACGGTCAGGCTGCTGAGCCAGGTATTCACCAGCAGGTGCCGTACCACGACAAAGCCGTTGCCATTGAACGAGCAGTCCAGCGAGCCTTCGACATCCAGCCGTATCAACAGGCCCACGTGATCGGCCAGTTCGTAGTAATGGTTGGCCAGGACCAGGATCCGGCCGTCTTGCTGTACGTCCACATCGCAGGCTTCTGCGCCTGGCACACCGGGAGGCAGCCAGATATCACGCATGCCCAGGGAAAGACCGCCAGGCAATCGTACGACGCGCTGGCCATTATCGCCAAAGCCGTGAACCAGATTGCCCCGCTGATCCAGCAATGCGAGGGCCGGGAGCGTGTGGTGCGCGTTTTCGTAGTGCAGACCGGCCAACAGGATATTGCCGTCGGGCATGACCACAACCTTGGCGCCCATGGCTTCGAATCCCGGTTCGAATTGCCCGATGATGCTGCCTTGCTTACCGAACGCGAGGTCCGCGGAACCATCCTCCAGCAAGCGGGCCAGGCCAAAGCGGCAGCCATCGGCCATGGTGACCTTCGCAGCCACCAGCAAACGGCCCTGGGCATCGATTGCGACGTCGTTGGCAATGCTGGAAAGGCTGTCGGCGAAATACACCTGGGTTTTGCCATTGGCGGCAAACGTTGCATCGAGGGTGCCGGCGGTTTTCCGGGTGGTGGGGTAGGCAATAGCGGGCCGGATTGACATGAACCGCATCTCCTTGCGAGTCGTCCGGATCCAGAAGTTTGGGTGGCGACGTAATAAGGAGACTATTCAATCCCTGAATGGGGAGATGCACAACAGTGAGAAGTAACAGACGGAGAGTCGCTGTGTGCCACAACAGTGTCTTTTCGAACCAATAGCGAGCCTGCGAAGTACCGGGTGCGTAAAAGTTCGAACTTGCGGAGGTAATCAGTGCGGATGGGCGAGAGCGTTCAGCCCAACTAATGACAGGGGGAGGGTGCGGATTACCCCGGGGTAATCCGCAAAACGATTAGTGCGGCATCGACCACGACTGCAGTGTGTAACCTTCCTGGCTCAATTCGGCGCGGGCCTGTTCCAGCAGCAGTTCGAGTTGTGCCGGATCGGAATAAGCGCTGCTTGGAATCTGCTTGCGGCCAATGCTGGTGCTGGTGCGGTCGATAACGGTCAGGCTGAGTTCGCCATTACCGTCTTGTGGAGCCCAGGCCACGCATTTGAATGGTTTAAATGCGCGGTCGGCAATCAGAAGTGCTTCGTTGATACGCAGCGGGGCGTTCATAGGGTCTTCTCTCAGTTTGCCCAATCAAGTGATGTGCCAACGGTTGGGCTTACCGTTCAGCTGGTTACTTGTACTGATGCCCGCAACCGGGGGTTGGGTCACACACAATCAAAAGAATTTTCCACTTTATTTCATATACTCAAGTATGAGCCTGACATTGAAAGCTGAATGAAAGGAAAGAGTCGTTAGGTAACTATCAAAAGTGCTTCTTATAACCGGTTTTATGACAACGCTATAGTCAAACAGTTCAAGGGCCTGTCAAATTCTTGCTAATGTTACAGCCAGGTCCGCCAAACGACTGTTTTTAATAAATTTTCTTAAATTTGGCGCCAAGGAACAGTCATGAGCGATGCGCCTGCTTTACGACGTTTACTAGTGGTGGACCCCTGCGACGATTGCCATCGTCTGATCCCCGGATTGCGGGCTATCGGTTGGGACGTTGATAGCTGCACGCTGGAGAACGCCGCTGACCGATCCTGTGACGTGGGTTTGTTACGCTTGCAGCCCTTTCACCTACAGCACCCGGAAGCTGTCAAAGCGTTGATCAGCCGCAGTGGCACCGAGTGGATAGCCGTACTCAATCAGGAAGTGCTGCGACTGCAAAATGTCGGCGACTTTGTCTGTGAATGGTTTTTTGACTTTCATACCTTGCCATTCGATGTGTCCCGGGTCCAGGTAACATTGGGGCGCGCGTTTGGCATGGCGCGCTTGCGCGGGCAGGGCACGGTCTATGTCGACCAGCCCGAGCACGAATTGCTGGGCGACAGCAAGCCTATTCGTGAGCTGCGAAAGCTGTTGAGCAAACTGGCTCCGACCGAATCTCCGGTGTTGATTCGGGGTGAAAGCGGCACTGGCAAGGAACTGGTCGCACGAACCCTGCATCGTCAGTCCCAGCGTCACAACAAACCCTTCATTGCGATCAATTGTGGTGCGATTCCCGAACATTTGATCCAGTCCGAGCTGTTTGGCCATGAGAAAGGTGCATTCACCGGCGCGCACCAGCGCAAGGTCGGACGGATAGAAGCCGCCAACGGTGGCACCCTGTTTCTCGACGAGATTGGTGACCTGCCACTGGAGTTGCAGGCCAACCTGTTGCGGTTCCTCCAGGAAAAACACATCGAGCGGGTGGGTGGCAGTCAGCTGATTCCGGTGGATGTTCGGGTTCTGGCGGCAACACATACCGACCTTGAAGCCGCCATCGAGAAGAAGCGCTTTCGCGAAGACTTGTATTACCGCTTGAACGTACTGCAAGTGGCAACCGTTCCGCTGCGCGAGCGCCATGGCGACCTGGCGACGCTGGCCAACCACTTCTCCCATCTCTACAGCCATGAAACCGGGCGCCGCCCGCGCAGTTTCAGCGAAGACGCATTGATTGCCATGGGCAAACACGACTGGCCAGGCAATGTTCGCGAACTGGCCAACCGCGTTCGTCGCGGACTGGTGTTGGCCGAAGGCAGGCAGATCGAGGCCCGCGATCTGGGGTTGATCAGCCAGCATACAATCGCCGCGCCGATGGGGACCCTCGAAGAATACAAGTCCCGGGCCGAACGCCAGGCGTTGTGTGATGTATTGAATCGCCACAGCGATAACCTGAGTGTCGCCGCCAAAGTATTGGGTGTGTCGCGACCGACCTTCTATCGCTTGTTGCACAAGCACCAGATTCGCTGAACCGCAGCCTGAAAAAACCGTTGCGATTGCAATTGCAGCGGTTTTTTTGTTCGGGTCAGAAGTAGTAAGGGAGTTTCAGGCTGAACTGGAAGTCCGGGGCATCGTCCGTCATGCCGATGGACAGGTTGGGGACGATGGTCAGATTGTCGGTGGCCGCAATGGTCATGCCGATGTTGAAGTAGCCGGCGTTGGCATCGCTGGACACCACCGATTGCCAATCCCCGCCATCTTCCTTGAGCTTGCTTTTGCGTTGCACCAGGTCAGAGACCGAGAACGACATACTCATCTTTTCGTTCAAGGCGAACGCAATACCGGCGCCGATCTGGAAACTGTCGCCAATGCGGACTTTGCCCGGTGTCTTGACCGCCGGGTTGGAGCTGATGTCGTCGAAAGACTCTTCCAGGTTGTGCGTGTAGGACAGGCTGCCGAACAGCACTGCCGGATCGAACGTCTTGACCAGAGAGATCCCCGGCGTAATCGACCAGACGCCGTTACCGGTAGGCAAGGACTCAGGCACGGCCAGGTTGGAGTTATCGGCCGCCCGAATCAGCTTGATGCCGAACGGGTCTTTGCCGGTTGGTGCCTTGACGCGCAAGGTCACCACGGCATCCGGCGTGCTGGCCGATTCGTCGAGGAATTTGTAGGCGATACCGAAGTTGACGTCACCAATGGTCGGGTCTTCCTTGACCGTATCTTCGGTCGTGACGTTGGCGGTGCCGTTGTTGCCGCCACCGGACTGGTACGTGGATTGGCGGTAGACCACCGGCACGTTCAGGTCGAATTGCCAGCGATTGTTGAAGTTGTAGCGGCCGGTGAGGTCAAGCGTCCAGGTGTCGGCCTTGATCCGGTCCAGGTTGATGGAGCCCAGGAAGATCGAGTCCAGGGCGAGAAAGCCGTTGAGGATCAGTTGGCGGGTATCGTATCGGGAGTAGGTTATTCCGGTTTCGAAGCTGAACTTGCCACCGCCGAAGAATCCGCTGGCCTCGTCATACAGGTTTGAAACGCTTTGCGCCGGTTGAGAGTCATCGGCCAGCGATTGTCCATAAGAGCTGCCGCTGCCCCCGGCGGCGCCCCCTGAAGCCGCCGCGGCGCCGGTGCCGGTGGCGACTTTTGGATTGCCTTTGAGGTCCGCTGGCGACTTGGCCAGGCGTTTAGGGGGGGGCGCAGCGGGTTGGTCTTCGACCTGGCGGACCCGTTGTTCGAGAACCGCCAAGGCTTTTTGCTGTACTTCGTATCGCTGCTTCAACTCCAGAAGCTCTTGTTTGAGAGCCTCCATTTCCGGGTCAGGTGCTGCCTGCAACATCGCCGCGGGGAGTAGAGCACTCAAGCATGCAACTGCACGCAGTGATACTGATCGGTACATGAAATAAGCCGTCCATTTGTGCCCAATGCTCGAGACTCAGCGTAGTTCAATACCCCAGGGTCCGTAATGCAGTGAGTTGGTTCAGGTTGCAGTCCAATACACTGGCACTCGGGCCATTATTGTTGAGCACTACGTTGAGTTGAGTCATGTTGTCGACCACGTTGCTGCTGCCCAGCAACCGGGTATTTTGCAGCAACCCGCCTTGGGCGACCTGTTGCAGGCTTGAGCCCTGGTTATTGTTGGCAGTAATGGCCATCTGAACTCCGCCGCCCGTCGCGGACACGGCGACACTGCCTGCGGCATTGCCGCCGGTAATGGTTTGACCGGCTATCAGCGCCTGCCCCTGGCTCGGCACCAGTGCCGGGGCCGTGCTGGCCTCTTTGACGTTGATGGCGATGTTGTTGTTTGAGCTGTTGCCATCGCCTGCGGCCCGTGTGACCTGGGTGATGCCCCGAGAGGTGTTGAGTCCGGCGCCACCCGTCACGTTACCGGTACCCTCGTTGTGCGAACGGCCTTTACCGGATTGTTTGATGGTCGAAACATAGAACTCGGGCTTGACCGTTTCGGCCTGGAGTTGCATCGAGGAGGATGCCCCGATCAGATCACCACTGGCGTTGCGCCAGGTACTGCTCATGACGACTCCGAAACTGATGATCCGCCCCGGCATAACATACCGGCCACGCAACTCGGCCAGTTCCTGGTCCTTGAGTTCGATGGGCCTGAATTCATCAGCAAAACCTGATGTGGTCGCTGCCAGACAGGCGGCGACCACCCAATACGAGGTTTTCATTTGCTGCTCCCGGAGCATCCTGCCCCCTATCATCTTGTTGGCGATTAAAAGAAGTCGCTCTGTATGAAGCCAAAATCCATCAATTCAGCGTCTTTGACCGGGTTGAAATTATCCATCTTGTTCTTGGCTGTCAGCGGTTCCGGCGGGCTGCGTAACGCATTGGACTTGTCGTAACCGGGACCGACGATGGCGAAGACAATGCCATTCCAGCCTTTGACAAAGTCATCATGGGAGTAGCGTTTGTGACCAAGTACCGGGTCGCCGATATAGACCCAGTTCCTGTCCGCCCGCTGCAACACCACGAAGTGCTTGTAGCCGCGAATTTCCATCAGTACCACCACCGGAATCGTCACTGAATCGAGTCTTTCAGGCGGGATTTTGTAGCCTCGGGCGCGCATGCCGATGCTTTCTATGTAGCGCTTCATGTCCAGCATGGAAAAACCCTGGGTACGTACAAGGTCCTGGTCGGCGTAGACCAGCATGCCTTTGATGATGTGCTCCTCATCGACGTCGAGCCAATAGGCCTGGCGCAGTATCGTTGCCAGCGCGGCGGCGCCACAGCTGAAATCGGTTTTCTGTTCGACGATGTCGCTGAACTTGCGCTCGCGCAAACTCTGTACGTGCTTGTACACCAGCACGCCACCCGGCAGGGCCGCAACCGGCATCTGTGCGGCCTGGGTCAGGCCAGACAGGCAGAGCAGGGCGAAAAGGGCCGTCTTACGCATGGACGATACGCCTCCAGACCGAGGAAAAGCGTCGTCGCCGAGGCTTTCATGACGGTCGCGATTATGGGCATGATTTGCAGCCTGCGGCGATGGACAGCGAGTTGCTTTGCTGGTTGCCGACGCCGGACGATACGTTGGCTCCGCCGTTGCCGGAGAAGCTGTTCATCGAGCCCGTGATCGAAGCATTGTTGGTTACAGGAGGTCTCCAGCCTTCTGGCGTCATCACTTGTTGTGTGGTTATGCCGGACAGACCGAGTACACCTACGGGTACGAAATCAGTCCTGGCGTTGTTGGTGACTTTCAGCCCGGACGTGCTTTGGTTCGCCGCCGCCGCGGCTACTGCTACACGGCCGCCGGAAACGGCAATCGCCAGGTTGTTTTTCTGTTGGTTGAAGTCGCCGGTGGTCACGTTGATGCCGATGTTGCCGGAACCGCTGTTGCCAGCGTTATTGAGCGTTGTGTTGTTGGTGTTGGAGTGGTTCCTGGCGGTGTTGCCGGTGCTCTTCTGAGTCGCGCTGGAGACGGTGACGGCGGAGCCGAAGATGAAGGCTTCGTCAGCCGTGGCAAGGGCGGCGGCGTTGTCTTGCTGGTTGCCGTTACCGGCTGCAACGTTGGCGCCCATGTTGCCGTTGGAGTTGTTCAGGGAGTTATCGATTTCGGCGTCGTTTTTGGTGCCCCGGTTCACTACCCCGCTGTCACTGCTTTCCTGCGAGTCCAGCACGGCGGCCCCGGCGCCTGCGGTAATCTGCAGAATCTGATCCAGCGATGGGCCATTAGGCGGTTGGTTGCTGCCCTGTCCATTGCCCTGCACGGGATCAGCCTGGGCTGCGAATGCCATCACTGCTGCCAGGGCGAAAGCCAGTGGTTTGAGAGCAGTTATCGGGTTCATGGTGATTCTCCGTGCTCATTAGTTGGTCAAGTGTTGGTACTTCCCCATTCGCACTGTATCGGGGTCAGTCAGAGACCCGGATACTCAGGGTGTTAGCCATTCGGTTCCCCACCCCGGCACTCTGGTTCACCTGGATCACGCCCCGGCTGCCGGTGAAGGCCTGGTCGCTTGTCACGACCTGGCGACTGCCGTTTGGGGTGCCAGTTGCTCCCGAGTTCGGTAGCAACGCCACGTTCTGTTGAGAAAGAGCACTGTCGTCGATGGCTTGCGGTGCAGCGCCGATGCTGATGCGCAGGGCGTTGACCATCTGGCTGTTCGCCCCGGCGCCCTGGTTGACGCCCAGCACGCCGCTGCCATTGCTGAAGGCGGTGCCGCCGATAGTGGCCGTCGCATCCATCGACGGATTGGCGGGCGTGGTGATTTTCTGCTGGACACTGGTGGTCGCACCGGCTTCGGTACCAATGGCGATCGCGCGGACGTTGGCCTGCTGCTGTTGATCACCCGCCGCCTGGTTGACGCTGAAGTTGCCTCGGTATTTAGTGCCGGAATCCTGGATGGAGGCGTTGTTCATTGAACGGACGCCCGAGTCGGCCATCACGCCGGTGCATCCGAGCAGGGCAAGTAACAGGAGGGAACGACTCATCTCATTGGCCTCCCGCCATTCTGCCCAGTGAGCCGAGGCCGCTGCTCATGGCACGATTGATGGTTCCGGAAATAGCGCCGCCACTGCCACCCCCTTGGCCGACAGACATGCCAGGCAAACCGTTGGGGTTGGTGACGACGTTGAAACCTTGCATGCCACCCAGGCTTTGCCCGTTGCTGTTGCGAAGAGCCGTTCCGGTGGTGACCCCGGCAATGTCGGCGTCACTGAGTTCGCCGGTGACGCGGGCCGACGGGTTGGCATTGACGGTGTTCGGGGTCGGATCCCTGCCGCCACTGCGACCGATGGGCGTTGTGTGAATGGTACGATCGAGCACGATGACACCGTTGCCTTCGGCTTGTACGTTCAAACTGAGAACAGTACTGGCAACACTTCCGATCAGCAGTAGGCAGGTCAAGCCTCTTTTTTTGAGAATCCCCACAGTGGTCATTCCTTCTTTCCTGGCTGGCCCTTGTCAGCCATGGAAGAAAGAGAGCGAAACCTGTGCCGGTTTTTGAATATGGCGTTGATTCAACGGCTTACGGAGTTTGTCAAAAAACACTTTGTCGGGGATGTTTCATCGGTGAGACAGCGCCCGTCGCGGGCAGCCCGCAAATGCGGATGCACCGCTCTGATGACCCCCTGTAGGAGCGAGCTTGCTCGCGATGGTCGTTAACGATGCCGCGTGTTAACTGACTAAACGCAGCGTCCTTGAGACCATCGCGAGCCAGCTCGCTCCTACAGAGTCCCTGACTGAATAGCATTGCCCTCTGGAGCGAGGGTTCCAGTGATCCTGTATCAATCCCTTAACAAATCCGCCGGCCAAACGATGAAGGGCGTTCAAATGGGCTGTTTGAGACAGGGAGGGTGTTTCAGGACCGGACATTTTTTCCCAAAACAGGGTGGGGGGAGTGGGGAAATCCCCCCAAATGCCGGTCAGGCGTCGAGCAATCGGGTCACGGCGTCCAGTGCACGGCGTCGGCGTTCTGCCCAATCTCCGTGCAGTACTTGAACCGGTTGTGCGTGGTGCTCAAGCCAGGCGAGGGTCTGGTCGAAAAAAGCCTGGCGCTCACTCAATCGGGGCTGACAACGCTGACCGTCGTCAGTCCATTTGACGTGTTCCGGCGACAGCAGCAGGTGCAAGTCGTAATGCCGGGCCAGAAGCGCTTGTTCAATCCAGGCGGGGCAATCGCCAAACAGGGTTTGGCTCCAGAGGATATTGCTCAGCAGGTGCGTGTCGAGGATGAGCAAGGACGGTTGTTGCGCCCGCGCTTGGTCTTCCCATGCCAGCTGACCGCGGGCGATGGGCGTAATGTCCGCCAGCGTGGTGTCCCGTGGATTCTGCTCGATGAACCAGCGCACATACTCGTCAACCAGAATCCCGCCGAAACGCTGTTGCAACTCGGCCGCCAGCCAGCTTTTACCGCTGGATTCGGGGCCTGTGAGTACCAGGACCTTCATGCGCGCAAAGCCGGATCGGCGCGCCATTCGCGCCAGCCCTGCACGGCGATAACGGTGAACAACCCGTACAGCGTGGCGGTCAGGTACAGGCCTTTATAGATGAACAACCCGACGAAAATCACATCCAGGGCGATCCACAGCGGCCAGCACTGGACACGTTTTTGCGCCATCCAGACCTGCGCCACCAGGCTGAATCCGGTCAGCGCCGCATCGAGCCAGGGTTGCGCTGCGTCGGTCCAATGGACCATGGCCGCTCCCAGCAACAGGCTGCCGAGTGCGCCAATGGCGAGGCTCACCGCCACGGACCGGCCATCGAGCCGACTGACTTCGCGGCCATGTGTCGTTTCACCAACCCGTGTCCACTGCCACCAGCCGTAAAGCTGCAAGGCGGCATAGACGACTTGCAGCAGCATGTCCGAATACAGCTTCACCTCGAAAAAGACCCAGCTATATAACAGCACCATGACCAGGCCGATGGGCCAGCACCAGGGGTTCTGTTTGACCGTCAGCCAGACGGCAATCACACCGAGGGCGGCGGCAAACAGTTCAAGCCCGGACATGGAGGTTCCTTGGGGAAATCGAAGAGGGGGCCGATTGTAACCGGATTGGCGTGCGCAATCTCGTGGCGAAGGGCATACGCCACTGGAACGTGAAACGGTCCTGAAATATGCCGTGGCCTGCCGGTTTCATCGGCTCCGATCGCCGCGGATTCTTGTTCCTGTCATAAACCATTGCCAGCATCCAGCCACGCCATGTCGCATGAGCCTGTACGAGCGCCGCCCGGACTTGTCTGCTAGGATTCCGGCCCCGCACGGGTAAACCTGATTCAGGGTGTTTTTTCACAGGATTTTTACAGTGCTGTGGTGATCCTTGATGCGTGGGGCTTCAGTACGCTGATCGCAATGAAAGCTTTTGAAAAATACTAACGGGGCATGCCGGCGCGCATAGCCTTTTGGGGGATTGATGGATCTTTGGACCGCCTTTCAGGCATTGATTCTTGGGGTTGTAGAAGGGCTGACCGAATTCCTGCCCATTTCCAGTACCGGCCACCAGATCATCGTCGCCGACTTGCTCGGCTTCGGGGGCGAACGGGCGATGGCGTTCAACATCATTATTCAGCTGGGTGCCATCCTGGCGGTGGTGTGGGAGTTTCGACGCAAGATCCTTGACGTGGTTATCGGCCTGCCGACCCAGCCGAGTGCGCGGCGGTTTACCGCGAACCTGTTGATCGCGTTCTTGCCGGCGGTAGTGTTGGGCGTCATCTTCGCCGACCTTATCCACAAATACCTGTTCAATCCCATCACCGTGGCAACGGCGCTGGTCGTGGGCGGGGTCATCATGTTGTGGGCCGAGCGCCGTCAACATGAAGTACATGCCGAATCGGTGGATGACATCACCTGGAAAGATGCCCTGAAAGTCGGCTTCGCCCAATGCCTGGCGATGATCCCGGGCACTTCGCGTTCGGGCTCGACGATCATCGGCGGGTTACTGTTTGGTCTGTCGCGCAAGACCGCTACCGAGTTTTCGTTCTTCCTGGCGATGCCAACCATGGTCGGCGCAGCGGTGTATTCGGGCTATAAGTACCGTCACCTGTTTGTCCCGGCGGATTTCCCGGTATTCGCAGTCGGCTTCGTCACGGCCTTCGTCTTCGCGATGATTGCGGTTCGCGGGTTGCTCAAGTTCATCGCCAACCACAGCTACGCGGCGTTTGCCTGGTATCGCATCGTGTTTGGTCTGTTTATTCTGGCGACCTGGCAATTCGGCTGGGTTGACTGGAGCGCGGCCAAGCCGTGAGTGACTCACGCTCGCGCAATAACCCCGGACGCCAGTCCGGGGGACAGATCCGTCATTCACGGTTGAAATGGCTGGTGTTTGCGATCCTGTGTGCGTTGCCGCTGTCGGGATCGCTGTCGTCATGGCTGCATGGAGAGTCGCTGATTCCCCTGGCGGCCTACGGCATCGTCAGCGTCGTGACGTTTTTCCTGTACTGGAGCGACAAGCGCAAGGCCCGCGCCGATCAATGGCGCACGCCGGAAAATGTCCTGCATGCGCTGGAGTTTGCCGCAGGCTGGCCCGGCGCATTGCTGGCCCAGCAGGTGTTTCGGCACAAAACGCGCAAAGTCTCGTTCCAGTTGGTGTTCTGGATCATCGTGCTACTGCACCAGGTGTTCTGGATCGATCACCTGTTCCTTGGCGCACACGTGTTCGCCTTGCTCCAATAACGAAGGCCCTACAGCAGGAGTCCGACTTGAGTGCGCTTTGGCAGTCTGCTCACCACCAATTGGTGGGAACGCTGCAGCAATTCCTGTAGTTCTTCGTTACCGAGCGGGTAGGGCGTTTCCATGATGATCCACTGGGCACGCGCCAGATAAGGCGCCGGGTGAATCCCCGGGCGGTCGCAATGACCAAGAAACACATCCTTGTCGACCTTGAAGGCCAGGGAGTCACCCCGCAGGCCCTGCAAGGCGAACATCTTGTTCCCGGCAATCGAAAACACCCGTACACCACCCCATTTGTAGTCTTCCCGCGTTCCAGGCAGGGCGAGGCAAAATTGCGCGACATCCTCTTCGCTCATCCGTCCAGCCTTCATAACAATCGTTCCCCACAGGCATTGAAAGATTCAACCAGATGATCAATCCAGGCGCGTACCGCCGGCATCACCCCGCGTCGATGAGGATAGACCGCTTGCAGCCAGCCACCGGGCAACGACCAGTCGGGCAACAACTGCACCAGTGAGCCGTTTTCCAGTTCCTGCTCGCAATACATCATGGGCAGCATGGTAAAGCCCTGGCCGGAGAGGGTGCTGGCCTTGCGCACGATAAAGTCATCGATGCCCAGCCGGGCCTCGAGCGCGAGTTCACAACTTTTGCCTTTTTGATCCAGCATGCGGATGTGCACCATGCGGTCGGCTTCCAGTGCGCCGAGCACCGGCAGGCTTTTCAGATCCTCGGGATGGTTGATCTCACGTCCGACGAGAAAACCGGGACTGGCGACCATCAGCATCTGCGCCTGACGCAGCCGGCGGGTGACCAGCAGCGGGTCTTCGTCGCCCGGTTCCCGCACACGCAGGGCAACGTCAATGCCTTCGTTCACCAGGTCAACCCGCCGGTTGAGCAGCATGACCTCCAGCTGGACTTGTGGAAACCGTTCCAGAAAGTCGCTGATCACCCCCGGCAATATTTCGTGGGCCAGCCCGACCGGGCAGGACACCCGTAAACGCCCGCGGGGCTCGCTGGACATGCTGGCCACGGCCTCGTCGGCCATTTCCGCCTCCAGCAGCATTGCCTGGCAGTGCCTGAGGTAGCGTTCACCCACGGCGGTCAGCTTCAGCTGTCGAGTGGTGCGTTGCAGCAAGCGCGCGCCAAGGCGTTCTTCCAGTTCGGCGATGCGCCGTGACAGTCGTGACTTGGGGATGCCCAGCAATCGACCGGCTGCCGCGAACCCCCCGGCTTCCACGACTTTGGCGAAGTAATACAGGTCGTTGAGGTCTTGCATGATGTGAGCCTGATTGTTCTATCTGTGAGACGAACTATCGCATTATTGCCGTCTAATCAGCTATTGGTTTCGTCTGTAGGATTAGTCCCATCAGATCGCCCTTGTGGGCGATCCTCACTTGGAGATCCCACATGAAACTGCTGCATATCGATTCGAGCATTCTTGGCGACAACTCGGCTTCCCGTCAGTTGAGCGGCGAAGTCGTTAAAGCCTGGCAAACCGCCGAGCCAACCGCCGTGGTGACTTACCGCGACCTGGCCGCCGACGCGATCAGCCACTTCTCGGCCAACACTCTGGTCGCCGCCGGCACCACCGCTGAACTGCGTAATGCCGCACAACAGCACGAAGCCGAACTGAGCGCCTCGACCCTGGCCGAATTCCTCGCCGCCGATGCCGTGGTGATTGCCGCACCGATGTACAACTTCACCATCCCGACTCAACTGAAGGCCTGGATCGACCGCATCGCCGTTGCCGGTCAGACCTTCCGTTACACCGAAGCCGGCCCTGAAGGCCTGTGCGGTGGCAAGAAAGTCGTGATCGTCTCGACTTCCGGCGGCATTCACGCCGGTCAGGCGACCGGTGTTGCCCACGAAGAATATTTGAAGTTGCTGTTCGGTTTCATCGGTATCACTGACATCGAAATCGTCCGCGCCGAAGGCCTGGCCTACGGTGACGACGTTCGCAACAAAGCCATGAGCGCTGCTCACACGCAAATCAGCGAGCAGCTGTTCGCCGCTGCGTAAGGCTTGCGTAAAGAACGCAACCGTTCAGGTAACACCCAAAAAAACTCTGTATTCTGGTTACGCAAGTACCAGTTACGGAGTTTTTTGTTTCTGGTCGTTTCAGATTGTGGCTCGACTTATGCAGTCAAGGGTTCACGTCTCAAGTCCGGTAACAAGGTGGGGCATCCCATGATGCGACTTTGTGCAACTTTACTGATTTGCCTGCTCAGCAGCCTGAATACAGTGCACGCAGCACCTGCACCGCATCCTCACTGGAGCGTCGGCTTCCATGAGATGACTTTTCTCGATCCGTTGGACCTGCAGCCGATGCGCGCCATCGCCTTCTATCCTTCCAGTGACTGGGAGCACACCAGCAAGCTAGAGGGTTACACCGTCGAAGCCGGGGAAGACAGCAAAGTCGCCATTGGCCGGTTCCCGATGCTGATGCTGTCCCACGGTAATACCGGCACCCCGCTGGCTCTGCACGATCTCGCCACATCACTGGCGCGTAAAGGCTTTGTCGTGGTGGCGGTGATCCATCCCGGTGACAACTCCAGGGACCACAGCCGCCTCGGTACTTTGAGTAACCTGTATGGCCGGCCGATCCAGATTTCCGAAGCCATAACCGCTACCCTGGGCGACCGTATGCTGTCGCCGTTCGTCAATGCCGATCAGGTGGGCGTCATTGGCTATTCGGCCGGTGGCGAGACCGCATTGATCCTGTCCGGCGCGACCCCGGACCTCGATCGCCTGCGCCGTTACTGCCAGGAACGTCCCGATGATCGCGACGCCTGTAACACCCGGGGTGAATTGATTGTCGACCGCGACGACCTGCAACCGGTGGCTGATCCTCGCGTCCACGCCTTGATGCTGATGGCGCCGCTGAGCCTGAAATTCGGCCGCCACACCCTGGCCGATGTGCATGTGCCGGTGCTGCTTTACAGCGGCGATGGCGACAAGCTGGTGGCTGTCGACAAGAACGCCGCAGCACTGGCGCGCAAACTGCCGACGGCGCCTGACTTCAAGCTACTGGCGGGAGCAGGGCACTTCGTCTTCATGGCTCCGTGCAATGACGAGCAGATCGTGATCATGCCGGCGCTGTGCACCGATGCCGATGGCGTCGATCGGCAAGACATTCACCGCAATCTGATCTCTGAAGCCGGAAGCTTCTTCTCACGGACTCTGGGCAGGGCGACCCGGGCCGGGATGCAGACCGCCGATCAGTAAACTTGTGATCGGCGATCGCAGGGTTCAATGACTTTTTGAAAAAACATTTTCCCATGTTGAGTTCGGAAAGATGGTTCGCGGACCGGTTTGATAAATGATGTCACTGATTTTTTAAAACACTGGAAAGTGCCCGCACATAGCAGGCACTCACTATGGATATGGTTTCTGACTTTCCGGGCGTTGGGCACTACTCCTCAGTTGCTCAACACTGAACGGGCAGCACTCATCGCCGATCTCGCCGAGATCATAGCAGACACCGTTATGGCAGATCTGCTGAGCGGAGTCTTGTGCATTTGCATTGGAGTAAAGTGAAATCAGCAAGGGCGGAACGAGCAGGGTCAGCGGTAATAGACGCATATCAATTTCCTGTATTTATAATCTAGGTGAGTTCAGCGCATGTGATTCTGCCTCCATCAATAATTAAAACAACGATAGCACTTTGAATTGATATGTTCGGGGTGTTTCATGTTTGTTTTAAATTGAAATGCATTAGTTGTTGTTTCTTTTTGGGCTGTTTCTAGTGCGATGCGCTCGCCGATTTACGTGCCAGCAATAAAGTCAGTCCCAAACCCGTCACCGACAACAACGCCGCACTGAAGAAAATCCACGCATAACCCAGGTTCAGCGCCACTGCGCCCATCAACGGGCCGGCGATGGCCAGCGCCAGGTCGAAAAACACCGCATAAGCACTCAAGCCCGCGCCCCGACTGGAGTCAGGTACCTGCTTGATGGCCTCGACACCCAGTGCCGGGTACACCAGGGACAGGCCGAATCCGGTCAGGCCGGCGCCAATGAGCGCATACCCGGTCGAAGGAGCCAGCCACAGCAGCACCAGGCCAACCGTCTCGATACACATGCAGGCAATGGCGGACGTGAACCCGCCGAAACGGCTGATGGCGGAAATGAACAGCAGCCGCGACAGAATGAAACACACCCCGAACACGGTCAGGCAGTAAGCTGCGCCGGTCCAGCCGCGATTGACGTAATACAAGGTGATAAAGGTCGTCAGGGTGCCGTAGCCAATGGACGCCAGGCTCAGGCTCGCGCCAAACGGCGCAATGCGCCCGAACACCGCCCAGAACGGCAGACGCTCACCGCGCACCACGGGCACCGAGGGCTTGTTGCGAATCAGCAGCAGTGCGGCCAAGGCCAGCAGCGACAGGGCGATGCCGAGGCTGGTGAAACCGAGTTGTTGCACCATTACCACGCCCAGCGGTGCACCGATGGCAATCGCACCATAGGACGCAATGCCGTTCCAGGAGATCGACCGCGCGGTATGCTCAGCGCCCACCTGGCCCATGCACCAACTGATGGTGCCGACACCGATCAACCCTTGGGCGATCCCCAGCAACAGGCGCCCGGCGATCAAGATCAGCAGACTGAGCAAGGGAAAGCCTTGCAACAGAGTCGACAGCAAGGTCAACACGCCACTGAGCACGATGCCGGACAAGCCATAGATGATTGCGCGCTTGGTGCCGACGCTGTCGGACATCCGCCCGGCCATGGGCCGGCTGAGCAGGGTAGCGAGGTATTGTGAGCCGATGGTCAGCCCGGCCACGATGGCGCTGAATCCGAGTTGTTCGTGGACATAACCCGGCAATACCGCAATCGGCAAACCGATGCAGAGGAAGGCAATGAAGGTATAGAAAACGATGGAGACGATCTGCAGGGTGATCGCCATGGAGCTTTGCGGAGCAGCTTGCTGCACAGACATGAGGGCTCGTTCGCGGGCGGCGGTGGGAGAGCTGCATGATGGCGCGGCGTTGCGATAAAAGAAAGCAGGCTAACTAATTTTTGCAGTTAACCTGACTGTAGGAGCGAGCTTGCTCGCGATGGACGACAACGATAACGCGTGCAACCTGAATGCACGCGTTATCCAGACGTTTTTCGCGAGCAAGCTCGCTCCTACAAGTGCAAGTGCAGCGAGGTGTTTTTAGAACACCACACCCTGGCTGCGCAGGTAGTCGTCGTAGGTGCCGCTGAAGTCGGTCACGCCATTAGGGCTCAACTCGATGATGCGGGTGGCCAGGGACGATACGAACTCACGGTCGTGGCTGACGAAGATCAGCGTGCCCGGATAGTTTTCCAGCGCCAGGTTCAGCGCCTCGATCGATTCCATGTCCAGGTGGTTGGTCGGTTCGTCCATTACCAGTACGTTCGGCTTTTGCAGGATCAGCTTGCCGAACAGCATGCGGCCTTGCTCACCACCGGAGATGACCTTGACCGACTTGAGGATCTCGTCGTTGGAGAACAGCATGCGACCCAGTGTGCCGCGAATGATCTGCTCGCCCTGAGTCCACTGGCCCATCCAGTCGAACAGGCTGACGTCGTCTTCGAAGTCATGGGCGTGGTCCTGAGCGTAGTAGCCCAGCTCCGCGCTTTCGGTCCACTTCACGGAGCCGGCGTCCGGGGTCAGCTCGCCCATCAGGGTGCGCAGCAGGGTGGTCTTGCCGATACCGTTCGGGCCGATGATCGCCACGCGCTCGCCGGCCTCGACGGTGAAGCTGAAGTTCTTGAACAGGGTCTTGCCGTCGAAGCCCTTGGACATCTGCTCGATGGTCACGGCCTGGCGGTGCAGTTTCTTGGTCTGTTCGAAGCGGATGAACGGGCTCACGCGGCTCGATGGCTTGACTTCGGCCAGCTGGATCTTGTCGATCTGCTTGGCGCGGGAGGTGGCCTGCTTGGCTTTCGAGGCGTTGGCCGAGAAGCGGCTGACGAACGTTTGCAGTTCGGCAATCTGGGCTTTCTTCTTGGCGTTGTCCGAAAGCAATTGCTCGCGGGACTGGGTCGCCGCGGTCATGTACTCGTCGTAGTTGCCCGGGAACAGGCGCAGCTCACCGTAGTCCAGGTCGGCCATGTGGGTGCAGACGCTGTTGAGGAAGTGACGGTCGTGGGAAATGATGATCATGGTGCTGTTACGCACCGTGAGAATCGATTCCAGCCAGCGAATGGTGTTGATGTCCAGGTGGTTGGTTGGTTCGTCGAGCAACAGCACTTCCGGATCGGAGAACAGTGCCTGAGCCAGCAACACCCGCAGTTTCCAGCCCGGAGCCACTTCGGACATCGGACCGAAATGCTGTTCCAGTGGAATACCCAGGCCCAGCAGCAGCTCACCGGCGCGGGATTCGGCGGTGTAGCCGTCCATTTCGGCGAATTCGGTTTCCAGCTCGGCCACGGCCATGCCGTCTTCTTCACTCATTTCCGGCAGCGAATAGATACGGTCGCGCTCGGCCTTGACCTTCCACAGCTCTTCGTGACCCATGATCACGGTGTCGATCACGGTGAATTCTTCGTAGGCGAACTGGTCCTGGCGCAATTTACCCAGGCGCACGTTCGGCTCCAGCATGACCTGGCCGCCGGACGGCTCGAGGTCACCGCCGAGAATCTTCATGAAGGTCGACTTGCCGCAACCGTTGGCGCCGATCAGGCCGTAACGGTTGCCACCGTTGAACTTGACCGAAACGTTTTCGAAGAGCGGCTTGGCGCCGAACTGCATCGTGATGTTAGCTGTAGAAATCAAAGGTTTTTCCTGCGAAGCATTCAGAGTAGCTAGGGTTGCGGCAGTACCGGTTCAGTACCCGTTTCCACTGTCCGGACCCCGGGACATTCATCCCGATCGGCAGTGGAAGATCCATCTGGCATTAAGTGGACAGCAGCATGTGGCGCGCCTGGCCCGAGTCAACGTGCGCTGAAAGGGGGAGGTTTCCCGCTCTCAACCTGGGGACGCGTAAAGTTTGGCGGCGATTGTACTGGTCTGGCTCTTTAAACGATAGGGCGTTGAGGCCTGTGCAACGCTTTGGCGGATTTTTGCGGCGACATTTTCGCCGTTGCAGGTTAACTATTGGTTACAAACTGTGGCTAAAATGCCATCTATCGGCCGGATGCCGACCATCGGTATGGTTCGATGGCATCACAGGGCCTCTGTTTCGTATTCAGCCGCTGCACAAGACCGGGAGACCGGGATGCCGGTAAAGGGTGCAGTTTTTTTACTTCTGATGTGTGACGATTTCCGTGAAACTGATCATTGCCGTTATCTACGTTGTCTCCATTGCGTATGTCCATCTGCGTGGTCAAGTGCGCCATAAGCTGGGTCGCCAGTTGAGTGATCACTCGACGTTTCTGGCGCCGATAAACTGCTTTCTTTATCTGTTCTCGAAAATCCCCAACAAGCCGTATCTCGACCCGGCCGACTTCCCCGACCTGCGTCCGTTGCAGGCACACTGGGAAGAAATTCGTGCCGAAGGCCAGAATTTGCTTCACGCCGGCGAGATCAAGCGTTCGAACCAATACGACGACGTCGGTTTCAACTCGTTTTTCAAGACCGGTTGGAAGCGCTTCTATCTCAAGTGGTATGGCGACAGCCACCCCTCGGCCATGAAGCTCTGCCCGCGCACCACCGAGCTGTTGCAGGGTATTGACTCGATCAAGGCGGCGATGTTCGCCGAATTGCCGCCGGGCTCCAGACTGGTGCGCCACCGCGATCCGTATGCCGGTTCGTACCGTTATCACCTGGGCCTGGATACACCCAACGCCGACGGTTGCTACATCAATGTCGATGGCCAGAACTACCACTGGCGCGATGGCGAAGTGGTGATGTTCGATGAGACCTACATTCATTACGCGGAAAACACCACGCCGCACAATCGCATCATTTTGTTCTGCGACGTCGAGAGGCCGATGAAGTATCGGTGGGCAGCGGCATTCAATCGCTGGTTCAGTCGCAATGTCATGTCGGCGGCTGGCGCGCCGAACGAGGCGGGCGACAGGACCGGAGGGCTCAACCGACTGTTCGGCAGGATCTACAAGGTTCGCCTGCGCGGCAAGCAACTGAAAAAGCGTAACCGCACGCTTTACTACCTCGAAAAATGGACGATCTTTGCCGGATTGCTGGCAGTCTTCATTCTGATCTGAGAGGTGTTCTGTTACATCTTCCCGGGGAGGTTTTTGTTAACAAATCCGAACCCCGGGCGTAGCGTGGTATCGAAGTCCTTATCCACGCGACGTAGAGAGGCACCCCATGAACCGATACGTGTTTGGCGCCATTGCGCTAGCCTTGAGTGCCATTCTGGGCCCCCAGGCACAGGCCGATGCCTCTGCTTCGTTGCAATTGGCCCAGAACCTGCCAGGCCGCACCAACAACAACCCTTACAACAGTCCGGTTCAGCGGGCCAATCCCAACAGCATGCAAGGCACTCAACCCAGTGCCCCGGCTATACGCGGACCGAATACCGTTCCGATCCAGCGCTCGCCGACGCTGGACAACGGCGGCATCGGTAATCGCTATCCCGAGCGGAGCGTTCCCGCCAACCCGCCGAAGTTCATTGCCAATCCACCCCCACGAGACATCGGTAACAACATCCCTTGAGTGGCAGGCAGGTCGTCTGCCCGCTGTTTTCAGCAGACCTCATGTTGATCAGAAAAGGAATCGTGCATGTTGCGCAAAAACCTGTTGGCACCCCTCTGTGCCGGCGCATTGATCACCGTCACGTGCACTGTGCTTGCCGCGCCCACCCAGACGATGAAAAGCGAAGAAGGCACCCTTGAGGCCACCCCGATCGTGACGGGGCTGGAGCACCCTTGGGCGCTGGCGTTCTTGCCGGATGGTAAAAGCATGCTGGTAACCGAACGCCCCGGCAACCTGCGGCTGGTCACTGCCGACGGCAAGCTGTCGGCACCGCTCAATGGCGTACCAACGGTCTGGGCCAAGGGGCAGGGCGGCTTGCTGGACGTGGCGTTGTCACCGGACTTCAAGCAGGACCGGATGGTCTACCTGTCCTATGCCGAAGGGGGTGGCGAAGGTAACAAGGCCGGTACTGCGGTGGGCCGCGGCCGGCTCTCCGAAGATATGACGGCGCTCAAGGATTTCCAGGTGATCCTGCGTCAGGAACCCAAACTCTCGGTCGGCAACCATTTTGGCTCGCGGCTGGTGTTCGATCGCGACGGCTATCTGTTCGTGACCCTGGGGGAAAACAATGACCGCCCGACCGCCCAGGACCTCGACAAGCTGCAAGGCAAAGTGGTGCGAATCTACCCGGACGGCACGGTACCCAAGGACAACCCCTTTGTCGGCCAGGCCAACGTGCGTCCGGAAATCTGGTCCTACGGACAGCGTAACCCGCAAGGCGCGGCACTCAATCCATGGAACGGCACGCTGTGGGAAAACGAACACGGCCCTCGGGGCGGCGATGAAATCAACATCATCGAGCGTGGCAGGAATTACGGCTGGCCGCTGGCGACCCATGGCATCAACTACTCCGGTCTACCGATTCCCGAAGCCAGGGGCGATACCGTCGAAGGCACAGTTTCCCCGAACCATGTCTGGGAAAAGTCCCCGGGCCTGAGTGGCATGGCGTTTTACGATGCCGACCGCTTCAAGGCCTGGCAGGGCAACGTGTTTATCGGCGCGTTGGCCAGCCAGGAACTGATTCGCCTGGAGTTCAATGGCGACAAGGTGGTGCACGAGGAACGCTTGCTCGGGGAGCTGAAAAAGCGCATTCGTGATGTGCGACAAGGGCCGGACGGGTATGTGTATGTGCTGACCGATGAAGAGGATGGTGCCTTGTATAAAGTCGGATTGAGGTGAAACTCACACGCCGCCTTCGCGAGCAAGCCCGCTCACACATAGATTCCTACAGGTCCTGAAGATCCGATAGTCCAACATCCCGGACGCGTCCTACACGCATTTCGGAAGCCTCCTATTTCAACGCCTGTCCGCTTCCAGAAAGCTGTCGAGCGCTTGAACGGGGATGGAAATGAAGCCTCCCCGAACGCCCAGGGAGGCCCATACTTGAACAGCATTCCGCCCGTCTTCTTCGACCACAGCCGCCACAAACTCTGGGTCGACGAGCTCGAGACCCACCTCGACGTCCTCGCCTTCCACGGCAAGGAGCACCTGAGCCAACCCTTCAGCTACCACATCGAATTCACCAGCACCGAGCAGGACCTCGCCCCGGAACAACTGCTTGGCAAGCAAGCCCGTTTCAGCCTGTACGCCGCCAAACAGCCACCGGTGATCAAAGGCCTGCCCATCCCTGTAATCACACCGCTGCGCACCCTGCACGGCGTGATCACCGCCTTGCAACGCCTCTCCGGCTCCCGCGACGAAGCGCGTTATGAAGTCACCCTGCAACCACGCCTGAGTAACTGTCCGGACGCTTCCAGATCAGGAACGGGTAGTAACCGGCTTGGGCGTTGGCCAGTTGGGTCAATTGCTGCAACGGGTTGCCACGGTCGCCGAAGGGGTGACTCCAGTTCTTCAGCGGCGGCATTGAGGGTGCCGGTCGCGGAGGTAGCGAGAGTATGCGCATGCCGAGTGACGGTGTCGGGGTCGCCCTGTTCGAAGGCGATGGCGACTTCGGTGCCGCAGATGCCGACCTCGGCCAGCAGCCGGCTGATGAACGCCAGATCGCTTTCGCCATACTGCATGACCTGTTCGCGCCGGGGGTATTCGCGGGTCAGGTCGAAGACGAAGTCCTGATACGCAAACTGGTGGCGGCTGCGCAGGACGTGCTCGACGATCTCCGGCACCGACTGGTGCTGGTAGATGCGGTATTGGCGGCCGCGCTCGAGCAGGGCCAGGCGCCGACAGCCTGGGGTTCCAGGTGTCCTCTTGTGGTCTGCTGTTTTCTCCGGGCCGGTTGCTGGTGATCGCCACCGATGACGCCCCGCTCAACGGGCTCGGCAAGCGTCAGGCCCTCAATACGCCACTGGATGTCTTGCTCGATCTGCTGTTCAACAACATTCATCATTACCTGGGGCACTTGAAGGTCATCAAGCTGATCGCCCGGGAATTGCAGCAGAAATTCAACGCCTCGATGCAGAACCAGCATCTGATCCAGATGTTCAACCTCAGCGAAAGCCTGATCTATTACATCAACGCGATTCACAGCAATGGCGCCGTCCTGACCCGACTGCGCAATCATGCGCAAAAACAGTGTTTCAGCACTGAGGCCATCGGCCTGATAGATGACCTGATCATCGAAAACAACCAGTGTTACAAGCAGGCGGAAATCTATTCAACGGTGTTCTCCGGACTCATCGACGCCCGGGGCAACCTGATGAACAACAGCATGAACAACCTGCTGCGCAAGCTGACGTTGATCAACGTGGTGTTTCTGCCATTGAATCTGCTGGCGAGCATTGGCGGCATGTCCGAGTTCAGCATGATGACGGCGGGAACGCCTTGGTGGGTTTCGTACCCGTTGCTGCTGTCGGCGATGATGATCGGGGCGGCGGCGATGGTGGTGGGGCTCAAGCGCTTGGCGAAATGATGGCGGTGCAAGTTGACCGCCATGGCCCCCACTGGGGCCGAGTCAGATCTGTCGAGTCGTGGCAACTAATGCCTTTCGATCCTGAAACCCGCGCACAACCAGATACAACAATGGCCCAATCGACACAAAAACAGCGGTGATCAATAGATAAGGCACCACTGAAAGCGCCGACTGCCCGCGCTTTCGTGCATCCCGGTACATCCAGATGCTCGCCAGTACCGCCAGCAAGTAAAGATCGATCACCACCTGTGCGGTATCCGGGCTGGACATCAGGCTGATGCCGAAATCGATCAGCGATTGCTCGGCCTGGAGCATCACCGAAACGGTATAGCCGGCAAAGGCGATCAGGGCGATAAGGGGCAGGGCGATAGCCTTCATGGTTTCCTTCCTTGGACAATGAATTTGATAGAGTCAGCAGCCTATAGCGCGCAGCGCAAACTTGCCATTGACTTGCCATCAATGCCCGGCTAATTTCGAGCCATGACTTCCTCCGTATTGCGCTGCCAGCCAAGCATTATTACCGCCATTCCTCATCTGGCGGGCTAGCTCACGACTGCAGCACCCAACCCGCCCCAGAGGCGGGTTTTTACTTTCTGTCTCCCGGGCCCCGATCAACGTCAGGAGACGACGATGAGTTTTACAACCGATCAGCAAGCCCTGCTTGAACGCTACGTCAAAAAAATCCTTGCCGCGCCTGTGTATGAGCTGGCGGTGCGCACGCCGTTGCAACCGGCGTCGGCCTTGTCTGAAGCCTTGGGCAACCAGGTCCTGCTCAAGCGCGAAGACTTGCAACCGACCTTTTCCTTCAAGATTCGCGGCGCCTACAACAAGCTGGTGCAACTGAGCGAAGCGCAAAAGGCTCGCGGCGTGGTCACGGCTTCAGCCGGCAATCATGCGCAGGGTGTGGCCTTGGCCGCGCGGGAACTGGGGATCAATGCAACCATCGTCATGCCCTGCACGACGCCGCAACTGAAGGTCATCGGGGTGCGCAGTCGCGGCGCTGATGCGGTATTGCACGGGGAAAGCTTTCCGTTTGCACTGGCCTATGCGCTGGACCTGGCCGGGGAAACCGGTCGCACCTTTGTTTCACCCTTCGACGATCCCGAGGTGATCGCGGGCCAAGGCACGGTGGCCATGGAAATCCTGCGCCAGCATCAAGGTCCGCTGGATGCGATCTTCGTGCCGGTGGGTGGCGGAGGGCTGATCGCGGGTATCGCCGCTTACGTCAAATACTTGCGGCCGGAAATTCGCATCATCGGCGTCGAGTCGGAACATTCAGCGTGCCTGCAAGCCGCGTTGCTGGCCGATGAGCGGGTTATCCTGCCCAGCGTCGGCACCTTCGCCGACGGGGTGGCGGTGGCGCAGATCGGCGCTTACGGCTTCGAGGTCTGCCGGTTTTGCGTCGATGACGTCGTGACAGTCAGCAATGATGAACTTTGCGCTGCGATCAAGAATATCTACGACGATACCCGCTCGATCACCGAACCTTCCGGCGCGCTGGCAGTAGCCGGAATCAAGAAGTACGTGGCACGGAGCGGGGCTCGTGGCCAGACCCTGGTCGCCATCGACTCAGGTGCCAACATCAATTTCGACAGCCTGGGGCATGTGGCAGAGCGCGCCGCGTTGAGCGG
>NZ_JBGLYV010000073.1:0-28859 GCF_047304225.1 Pseudomonas sp. Pseusp3
GAGCGGGCTTGCTCGCGAAAGCGGTGTATCAGATAAGTGAATGTCGACTGACACTCCGCCTTCGCGAGCAAGCCCGCTCCCACAGGAGGTGGTGTTGTGTTCAGAACTGATTGGTCTGCCTCAGCATCTGCGCCATCGCCGTATCTGCCGGGCTGACCATCGCGTAGTTGTAGCCGCCACCCGACCAATATTCGGCCTGCAACCCGCCATCGCTACGACTGCCCCTTGGCAGCATGAAGTTTTTCGGTCCCGGTGGGCGCACGTAGAAGCTGATCTTTTGTCCCGTCAGGTTCTGGTAAACCACCATCGCTGCTGGCCCTTGATCGGTACTGAGCAAGCGCCCGCTGACCGGTTTGAATCCGGCGCCGGCGAGGTCGGGCAAGCGATTGGCCCGGTTGAAATAGCGGTCGAGCCAGCCTTGCATATCGCCGTCATCGCTGGCCTTGTAGTCCGCCGGCAGGATCTCTTGCTGGGCAATCAGGCGATAGGCTTGCAGGGCGTCGGTCATTGGAAGCGGGGCGCCGACCAGGGTCATTTGTCGTGCCTGCCAGCCACTGAAACCGCCGATGCCGACAGCGATCAGCAGCACCGCGGCGCTGGCCAGGTGTCGGCGGGACTGACGTTTGAGGCGTTGGCGAATCAGTGCCGGATCGAGGTTCGGGTTGGCCGGTTGCTGCAAGGCACCACCAAGGGCTGCGCGCAGTTGCTGGGCGTCCAGTTGCCAGGCGCGCACTTGCGCGGACATTTCTGGATTGCTCGCCAGAAAAGTCTCGACCAGGCGTCGGTCGGCGTCGCTCAACTGGTGGTCGACATAGGCGTGCAGGTCACGCTCGCTGGGGGGCATGCTGATCATTTGAGTCTCCGCAGGGATGGGCGGTTGATTTCGCCATCGCTGAGTTGGCGCAGGGCCTGGCGAGCCCGGGACAGGCGGGACATCACGGTGCCGATGGGGACGTCGAGAATCTCGGCGACCTCTTTGTAACTCAAGCCTTCCACCGACACCCAGAGCAGCAGCGCGCGTTGCTCCGTGGGCAGTTGATCGAAGGCGTTGAGGGTGGATTGTGCCATCACGGTGCGTTCCACCGAGGGCTGGGGATCGTCACGCCCGGTGAAGAATTCGAGCATGCGCGCATAGCGCCGGGAGCGGCGGTGCGCATCGAGAAACTGTCGATAGAGAATCGAAAACAACCAGGCGCGCAAGTCGCCCTCGGCGCGTTTGCCGCCCCAACTTGACAGTGCCCGCTCCAGGCTCGCCTGTACCAGGTCGTCGGCGCTGCTCGGGTTACGCGTCAACGACACGGCAAACCGGCGCATACCGGGAATGATTTCTCTCAGTTTTTCGTCGATATCGTTCATCAGGTTCCGACAAGTCACTACGCTTGGGACTAGGAAGACGCCCCGTGCTGGAGGTTATTCCACGCTTGAAAAAATAAATACCGCGCATGGGAATAATCCTGTGTGCGGTTCGTCTGCTTGATTCTTCTCACTTGTGGCCGATGGCCCTGGAGTCTTTCATGGTAGATCGATCATCACCGCCAACCCGGCCACCCTTGAGTGCGGCGAGCCTGACGTTGCGTCTGGCTGGCATTGCCGTGGTCGTTGCCGCAGTGGCTGGGGCGTTTGCCTACGTCAACGGCACCTTCGACCCACAGCGCCTGACCCCGAAGAAACTGATCAACGTGCTGGAAACCAACAATGGCGTGCATCCGGGTTTCCGTCGCAACCATGCCAAAGGCGTGTGCGTGATCGGGCATTTCGAGAGCAGTGGCGAGGCGCGCAGCTATTCCAGCGCTCAGGTGTTCAACGAAGCACGGACACCGGTGGTCGGGCGTTTCGCCTTGCCGGCCGGTAATCCATATGCGCCGGACAGTGCCGTGCCGATCCGCAGCATGGCCTTGCGTTTCACTCAGGCCAACGGCCAGCAGTGGCGTACGGGGATGAACAGCATGCCGGTGTTCCCGGTGGGCACGCCCGAGGCGTTCTATCAGTTGCAGCAGGCCCAGTCGCCGGTTCCCGCTACCGGCAAACCGGACCCCGCAGCGGTGCCGGCGTTCTTTGGCTCGCACCCGGAATCTGCGCCGTTCCTGGCCTGGATCAAGACCGCCAAACCCTCGGCCAGTTACGTGACGGAAACCTACAACAGCGTCAACGCGTTCTATCTGGTCAATGCCGCCGGGCAACGCCAGGCCGTGCGCTGGAATATGGTGCCGATGGCCCAGGACGCACCAGGTGCGACGGCACCGGAAGGCAGTGATTTCCTGGAGAAAGACCTGGTTCAGCGCATCGCCGCCGGCCCGTTGCGCTGGCAGTTGAACATCACCCTGGCCAACCCCGGCGATCCGGTCAACGACGCCAGCAAGGCCTGGCCCGAGGGGCGCAAGGTGTTGAACGCTGGCACCCTGGTGCTGGAAAAGACTCAGCCGCAACTCAACGGTGAATGCCGTGACATCAACTACGACCCGCTGGTGTTGCCTGCCGGGATCGAAGGTTCCGACGACCCGTTGCTCGCCGCTCGTTCAGCCGGTTACGCCAATTCCTACCTGCGTCGCACCAGCGAAGTGGGCCAGTTGCCCGCCGCCAAACAGGAGGCCCAGCAATGAGCACCCAACCGAACCACTTCGCTCCGCTGGCGCGCCTGCTGCACTGGCTGATGGCGCTGATGATCATCGCCATGCTGTTTATCGGCGCCGGCATGGTCGCCTCGGTATCCGAGCGGCATGAGTGGCTGATTCATCTGCACAAACCCCTGGGCGTCGCGATCTTGCTGTTGGTGATCGTGCGACTGGTGGTGCGTTTTTCCACTACGCAGCCACCGCTGCCGGCGGACATGCCGGGTGTGCAAGTACTCGCGGCCAAGGCTTCGCATGTCTTGTTGTATGCATTGATGCTGGTCTTGCCGCTGCTGGGTTGGGCAATGATTTCGGCGTCTGGCGAGCCGGTAATGCTCAGCAGTTCGCTGCAACTACCCTCGATTGTGCCGGCGAACGCGCAGGTCTTTGCCTTCCTGCGCAAGGCGCACGGGTATCTGGCGTATCTGCTGTTTCTGACCGTGTTGCTGCATTTGGCGGCGGCGCTGTTTCACGGCTGGGTGCGCCGTGATGAGGTGCTGGACAGTATGTTGCGGGGTAGGGGTCGCGGTTGAAAGCTGCCGATCAATCATTGTGGCGAGGGGGCAAGCCCCTCGCCACAGGTGGTCAGCGCAGGGTATCGACCATATCCGCCAGCGTGGTCAGCACATCCTTGCCCAGCTGTTTCGAACGCTTGCCCGACCAACCGGTTTCCGCGTTCGGATGATCGTCGTGATCCTTGAACGGCATTTCCAGGGTCAGCGACAGACAGTCGTACTTCTGCCCTACGCTGTTGCAGGCCAACGTCATGTTAGCCTGGCCCGGTTCATCGCGGGTGTAGCCGTACCTGGTCTGGAAGTCCTTGGTGGTGTGCTTCAGATGAGTGCGGAAGTGCTCCTCGAGCTTTTCGATCCGCGGCGTGTAACCGGGGTTGCCTTCGCAACCGGCGGTGAATACGTGGGGGATTTCCTCGTCACCGTGGACGTCGAGAAACATGTCGACGCCGTATTTTTCCATCTGTTGCTGAACGAACAGGACCTCCGGGCTGATTTCCTGGCTGGCGCTCTGCCAGGCGCGATTGAGGTCCTGGCCCATGGCGTTGGTGCGCAGGTGGCCATGGAAAGCACCATCCGGGTTCATGTTCGGCACCAGGTACAGGTCGGCGCTGGCCAGCAGTTTATTCAGCACCGGGTCGTCGTGTTTTTCCAGGCGTTCGATCACGCCCTCCATGAACCACTCGGCCATGTGTTCGCCCGGATGTTGCTGGGCAATCATCCACACCTTGCGCCGGCCTTCGGCCCCGGTGCCTTTGCGCAATAACTGGATGTCGCGACCTTCGACACTTTTGCCGGTGGCCAGCAACTCAGTGCCAGCCTTGCTCAGTGCTTGCTCGATCAGCCAGTCGTGGCGGCCACGGCTGTAGGGTTCGAAGTAAGCGAACCAGGCGTGAGTCTGCTCGGCTTCGAGGCTGAAGCGCAGGCAGTCGCCTTCAAAAATGGTCGGTACGCGGAACCAGTTGACGTGATCGTAGGACGCCACCGCCTGATAACCGGTCCAGGCCTTGTTATAGGAAGACTGGCTGGCATTGTTCAGGCGAAACCAGTGCTCCTGCCCGACATGCAGGCCGCTGGCCTTGAAGTGGAACCACTGGAAATGAGCACTGCGAGTGTCCGGGCGAATGGCCAGAAGAGGTTTGAGCGGGTCGCTGATGTCGATGACTTGGATGTTGCCGCTGTCGAAGTTGGCAGTGATGTCGAAAGAGGATTTTCCCACGGTCATAATCGAGTCCTGAATATGATTTTTATGGCGGCTACTTTACACGCAAGAGTGGGGCGAAACCGAGGGAAATTGCGGGGTGCAGGGGGGGCGTCCTCCTTGACGCCGTCGCAGCTTAGAGGCTGTGCGATTGATTCTCAAGTGCTATTTGTCGCTGGTTTTAACCAATGATGCCGGGCTTCTCTTGCCAAGCGGCATTCTTTTGATATCATCCGCGCCATCGAATTTGCGACACCCGAAGACTTCATTAGCCTGAAGCCAAAAGCCAGAAAACTGGCAAAAAAAGACCCGGCAAAAAGCCGGGTCAAAAACCGTGATTAGCCTGATGAGGAGATAGTCCGGGAGACCGACCTAAGGTCACCTGGTCCATCGACTGATCTCGCGATCAGTCGATGCAATAATAATCATTCTCGTTTGCAAGTCAAACGTTTTCACCTGCGCGATAGGAAAATTCTTTCCTGTCCTCTCGATTTACCTTCTCACCTCAACCGTTTTCATACTTCTCCAGCGACCGATCGACCATCGCCTTGGCCATGTCGATCATATGCACAGCCGAAAACGCCAGGTCGCGGTTTGCGCCTTGCAGGTGATTGGCTGACTCGTACGCGGTGGCGGCAGCGCAGCGCAACAGGTCCAAGGCATGGACCAGTGCCTCTTCGCCGCTGATATTGCGGTTCACATCAAAAAAACGCAGCTCGGCAACGTCCTCTGAAATAGCGGGTTTCAAGTAATAGTCCAGCGCGCGTTGTGCCGCTGCTGAGCCTTGGGGCGAGGTGAGGGTGGTGTCGATTTGCATGTCCGACAGGTCATTGGCGGGTGGGTTCATGGTGATGGCAAACTCCGTGTTAGATTCAGATCCGTGAATCGATACTAATACGGACTGTATTTGTGACGATAATTTAAATACTACAATTTGTGTTTTGATGGCCGGAGTCATCCACGTATCGTGCCGCACATGGATAAATGGATCGAATTGGTCAAGGCCAAGATGAGTGAACTCAAAATCACTCAAGAGATACTCGCCGAGCGCCTCGGGATGTCCCAGGGCGGCATTGGCCACTGGCTCAACAAACGTCGTGAACCCGGCATCGAAGACATGAACCGTGTACTGCGGGCGCTGGGCCTCGAGTTTCTCGAGGTGGCGCTGGTGATCCGGGAACCGCAGGCGTCAACAGACGACGATATCCCCCTGACACAGAAGTACAACCCGTACTTTCGCTACCCGATCAGTGACTGGCGCGAACCTGCCGAAGTGCGCGACGGCGAGGTCGCGGTGTATGCAAAGGGGCGCTCTGAGCTGTCCGATTACCACGCCCGGGGGGCTGCGTTCTGGCTGAGAGTGGCAGGCGATGCGATGACCGCACCCAATGGCATCAGCATCCCGGAAGGCATGCTGATTCTGGTGGACCCGGCCGTGGAAGCCGTGCCCGGCAAACTGGTGATTGCCCAGTGGCCGGACAGCGCCGAAGCCACATTCCGCAAGTTGATCGAAGAGGGCGGGCAGCGTTACCTGGTCCCGCTCAATCCGACGTATCCGAAAGCCTTGTACACCGAAGAATGTCGAATCATCGGCGTAGTGGTTCAGGCAACGACCAAGTTCTGATCAGATCGGTCCTCGCAGGGCGTAGGACCGATCTTCATTTCACGCTTCTTCCAGTTCGACCAGCGCACTGCCTTCGCTGACCATCTCGCCTTCCTGGCAATACAGCGCCTTGATCACCCCGGCGTGCGGTGCACGAATGCTGTGCTCCATTTTCATCGCTTCCAGCACCACCAGTTGCGCCCCGGCTTCGACCGATTGTCCGGCCTCCACCAGCACACGGACGATGCTGCCGTTCATCGGTGCGGTCAGCCCGCCGTGATGGCTATGGCTGGCCTCGACGGCGCTGATCGGGTCGTAAGCCTCGATGCGGCGCAACTCGCCATCCCACTGCAAATACACATACTCGCCACGACGTATGGCCCGGTGTTGAAGGCGCACGCCAGCATGCTCGGTCAGCAGATGCTCGCCCTTGAGCCGAGCGCTGTGGGCATCGATGGCGCCCAGCGTCAGCGCGCGGTCCTGGCCTTCACAACTCAAGTGAAGGGTGATTTCTCTCGGCAAGCCGGCACGCAGCCCACTACCAGCCGCCCATGGCGAACTCGGGTCATCGGCACGGGTTGCAGACGGTTGGCTCTGGGCAAACGCCTGGGCGGCTGCTTGCCAGAAATCATCGCTGAGTTCCGCTGGCGTCGGCAGCAACTGTTCCTGATAGCGCGGAATGAAGCCGGTATCCAGTTCGGCAGCGGCGAACGCCGGGTGACCGACGATGCGCCGCAGGAAATTGATGTTGGTCTTCAGGCCGCCGATGGCGAATTCGTCGAGCATGCTCAGCAGGCGCAAGCGCGCCTGTTCACGATCTTCGCCCCAGGCAATCAGCTTGCCGAGCATCGGGTCGTAGAACGGCGAAATTTCATCGCCTTCTTCAACGCCGCTGTCCACTCGACGCCCAGGCCCCTGGGCGGATTCGCGATACAGCTCCAGGCGACCGGTCGCCGGCAGGAAGTCATTGCCCGGATCTTCGGCATACAGTCGCACTTCGATCGCGTGCCCCACCAGCGGCACCTGATCCTGGGTCATCGGCAACGCTTCGCCGCGTGCCACGCGAATCTGCCAGGCCACCAGGTCGAGGCCGGTGATGGCTTCGGTAACCGGGTGTTCCACTTGCAGGCGGGTGTTCATCTCCATGAAGAAGAACTCGCCGCGCGCATCCAGCAAAAATTCCACGGTGCCGGCGCCGACATAACCGATGGCCTGCGCTGAACGCACGGCGGCCTCACCCATGGCGCGACGCAGTTCCGGGCTCAGGCCTGGCGCCGGCGCTTCCTCGACGACTTTCTGGTGCCGCCGCTGAATCGAGCAATCACGTTCGTTGAGGTACAGGCAGTTGCCGTGTTGGTCGGCGAATACCTGGATTTCCACGTGGCGTGGCTTGAGCAGGTATTTCTCCACCAGCATCCGCGAATCGCCGAACGACGATTGTGCCTCACGCTGTGCCGAGGCCAGGGCTTCGGCCAGTTGGCTGACGTCCTCGACCACTTTCATGCCTTTGCCGCCGCCACCGGCGGTGGCCTTGAGCAGCACCGGGTAGCCGATGCGCTCGCAGGCGGCGCGGAAGGTTTCCAGGTCCTGGGCTTCGCCGTGATAACCGGGCACCAATGGCACGCCGGCGGTTTCCATCAAGGCTTTGGCGGCGGACTTGCTGCCCATGGCGTCGATGGCCGAGGCAGGCGGGCCGAGGAATATCAGGCCGGCGCTTTCGATGGCGCGGGCGAACCCGGCGTTTTCCGACAGAAAGCCATAGCCAGGGTGAATCGCCTGGGCGCCACTGGCCTTGGCGGCAGCGATCAGTTTGTCGATTTGCAGGTAGCTGTCGGCGGCTTTGCTGCCGCCGAGGTCGACACGAATGTCGGCTTCGCGGCTGTGCCGGGCGTCACGGTCGGTGGCGCTGTGCACGGCCACGGTCGTCAGGCCCAGCGCCTTGGCGGTACGCATTACCCGGCAAGCGATTTCGCCACGGTTGGCCACCAGCAGGGTGGTGAGGACAGGTGCGCTCATCAACGGGGCTCCTTGGTGGTTTCGGCTTGCCAGCTCGGCGGACGTTTTTGCAGGAAGGCGCGCAGGCCTTCCTGACCTTCCGGGCTGACGCGGATGCGGGCGATGGCGTTTTCGGTGTAGCGGCGCAATGCCGGGGTCAGTGAGCCGTCGCCGACTTCGCGCAACAGATCCTTGCTGGCGCGCATCGCGGCCGGACTGTTGAGCAGCAGGTTGTCGATCCACTGCTCGACTTTCTGTTCCAGCTCGGCACTTGCATAGCTTTCCGACAACAGACCGATTTCCCGTGCCCGTTGCCCGCCGAAGCGCTCAGCGGTCAAGGCATAGCGACGTGTAGCGCGCTCGCCGATGGCTTGCACCACGAATGGGCTGATCACCGCCGGCGCCAGGCCGATGCGCACTTCCGACAGGCAGAACTGCGCGTCATCGGCACCGATGGCCATGTCGCAGCAACTGATCAGGCCCAGCGCGCCGCCAAAGGCCGCGCCTTGCACCACGGCCAGGGTCGGAACTTTCAGTTTGGCCAGGTTGTACATCAACTCCGCCAGTTCCCGGGCGTCATCGAGGTTGGTGGCGTAATCGAGTTCGGCCGATTGCTGCATCCAGGCCAGGTCGGCGCCGGCGCTGAAGTGTTTGCCGCGGCCGCGCACGATCAGAAACCGCAGGCTGGCATCGCTCGCGACTTTGTCGAGGGCGAGGATCAGCTCGCGAATCATTTCGGCGTTGAAGGCGTTGTTCTTTTCTTCACGGCTGAGCCACAGGGTGGCAAAACCACGCGGGTCGGTCAGCAGTTCGAGGGTGTTGAAGTCGCTCATATTGTCCGTCTCCACAACTCTGTTCTTCTGTAGGAGCGAGCTTGCTCGCGATGAACGCTCAACCGACGCTGGCTACCTGATGCCCCGCGTTATCGTTAACGCCTATCGCGAGCGAGCTCGCTCCTACAGAGGTCGGATCACATCCGGAACACGCCGAAGCGGCTCGGTTCGATTGGCGCGTTCAACGACGCGGACAAGGCCAGGGCCAGTACGTCGCGAGTCTGGGCCGGGTCGATGACACCGTCGTCCCACAGACGCGCGCTGGAATAGTAGGGGTGACCCTGTTCTTCGTACTGGTCGAGGATCGGTTGCTTGATCTCGGCTTCCTGCTCGGCACTGAAACCATGCCCACCGCGTTCGGCCTGTTCGCGCTTGACCTGTACCAGAACACCGGCAGCCTGTTCGGCGCCCATCACACCGATGCGCGCATTTGGCCACATCCACAGGAAACGCGGATCGTAGGCACGGCCACACATGCCGTAGTTACCTGCGCCGAAGCTGCCGCCAATGATCACCGTGAACTTCGGCACCTTGGCGCAAGCCACCGCCGTCACCAATTTCGCGCCGTGCTTGGCAATACCGCCGGCTTCGTATTTCTGGCCGACCATGAAGCCGGTGATGTTCTGCAAGAACAGCAAAGGAATGCCGCGCTGACAGGCCAGCTCAATGAAGTGCGCGCCTTTCTGCGCCGCTTCAGCGAAGAGAATGCCGTTGTTGGCGAGGATCGCGATCGGGTAACCGTGCAGGTAAGCAAAACCGCAGACCAGCGTTGTCCCGAACAGCGCCTTGAACTCGTCGAACACCGATCCGTCCACCAGTCGCGCAATCACTTCGCGCACGTCAAACGGTTGCTTGGCGTCGGCCGGGACCACACCGTACAACTCGTCACTGCTGTAGAGCGGGGCGATCGGAGTGCGTTGCTGAACCTCACCTTGCTTGCGCCAGTTGAGGTTGGCGACGCTGCGGCGCGCCAGCGCCAGAGCGTGCTCATCGCTCTCGGCGTAATGGTCGGCTACCCCGGAAATCTTGCAATGCACGTCAGCCCCACCGAGGTCTTCGGCGCTGACCACCTCACCGGTGGCGGCTTTCACCAGCGGCGGGCCGGCGAGGAAGATCGTCGCTTGTTCGCGGACCATGATCGCTTCGTCGGCCATCGCTGGCACATACGCGCCGCCAGCGGTGCAGGAGCCCATGACCACGGCAATCTGCGGAATGCCCATGGCGCTCATGTTGGCCTGGTTGAAGAAGATCCGCCCGAAGTGCTCGCGGTCCGGAAACACTTCATCCTGACGCGGCAGGTTGGCACCGCCCGAATCCACCAGATAGATGCACGGCAGGCGATTTTGCTGGGCGATGGTCTGGGCACGCAGGTGTTTTTTTACCGTCAGAGGGTAATACGAGCCACCTTTTACCGTGGCGTCGTTGGCGACGATCATGCATTCGACGCCTTCCACGCGGCCAATCCCGGCAATCACGCCAGCAGCGGGAACGTCTTCGCCATACACCTGGTAGGCCGCCAGTTGGCTGATCTCCAGAAACGGCGAGCCCGGATCCAGCAAACGGTTGATGCGCTCGCGGGGCAGCAGTTTACCCCGCGAGGTGTGGCGCTCCTGCGCTTTCGGGCCGCCACCTTGGGCGACTTGGGCGAGCAGGGTGTGCAGGGCGTCGACCTGTTTGAGCATCGCCGCACTGTTGGCGGTGAACTCCGCTGAACGAGGGTTGAGCTGGGTATGCAGGATAGCCATGGACAGCTCCGTTTAGCGGGTTTCGTTGAACAGTTCGCGACCGATCAGCATGCGACGGATCTCACTGGTGCCGGCGCCGATTTCGTACAGCTTGGCGTCACGTAGCAGACGGCCCGCCGGGAATTCGTTGATGTAACCGTTTCCGCCGAGAATCTGGATCGCGTCGAGGGCCATTTGCGTGGCACGTTCGGCGGAATAGAGGATCACCCCGGCGGCGTCCTTGCGCGTGGTTTCGCCACGCTCGCAAGCCTGGGCCACGGCGTACAGGTAGGCGCGGCTGGCGTTGAGTTGGGTGTACATGTCGGCGACCTTGCCCTGGATCAACTGGAATTCGCCAATGCTCTGGCCGAACTGCTTGCGGTCGTGAATGTACGGCACGATCAGGTCCATGCACGCCTGCATGATCCCGGTCGGGCCACCGGACAGGACAACGCGCTCGTAGTCGAGGCCGCTCATCAGCACTTTCACGCCGCCGTTGAGCACGCCGAGGATGTTTTCTTCCGGCACTTCGACGTCATCGAAAAACAGCTCGCAGGTGTTCGAACCACGCATGCCGAGCTTGTCGAACTTGTTGCTGCGGCTGAAGCCTTTCCAGTCGCGCTCGACGATGAAGGCGGTGATGCCGTGGGGGCCTTTTTCCAGGTCGGTCTTGGCGTAGATCACATAGGTGTTGGCGTCCGGACCGTTGGTGATCCAGGTCTTGCTGCCGTTGAGCACGTACTTGTCGCCGCGTTTGTCGGCACGCAGTTTCATCGAGACCACGTCGGAACCGGCGTTTGGCTCGCTCATGGCCAATGCGCCGATGTGCTCGCCGCTGATCAGCTTCGGCAGGTATTTGGATTTCTGTTCGTGGTTGCCGTTGCGATTGATCTGGTTGACGCAGAGGTTGGAGTGGGCGCCGTAGGACAACGCCACCGAGGCCGAGCCACGGCTGATTTCTTCCATGGCCACCACGTGGGCCAGGTAACCCAGGCCGGCACCGCCGTATTCTTCCGGCACGGTAATGCCCAGCAGGCCCATGTCGCCGAATTTGCGCCACAGGTCGGCGGGGAACAGGTTGTCGGTGTCGATCTGAGCGGCGCGCGGGGCGATCTCTTTGGCGACGAAGGACTGAACCTGATCGCGCAGCATGTCGATGGTTTCACCGAGGGCAAAGTTCAGGGATGGGTAGCTCATGGGTCACCTTTTGGCTTTTTTGTCGGGTGGGGAGGGTCGTGATTCAGTTCTCACCTTTACGTTAACGTAAACCTGTGACGAATGGCTGTCAATCACCCTTTACGTTAACGTCAACTTGAGCGAGAGTAGAGGCAGTTCAAGATAGAAAAGCGGACCAACCCTGTAGGAGCGAGCTTGCTCGCGATGAACTTGAAGGCGACGCATTTTTCAGGCGGTACGCGTCATCGTTGACCTCCATCGCGAGCAAGCTCGCTCCTACAGGTAACCGCCGGTAGCCCATTAATAAAGACAATAGGGGTCGTCATGGATCAACCCAGTGCAAGCCCGCAACGCAGTTACACCCGTGGTTCCCAGGATAAAGCCTTGCTGGCGATGACTATCGGCCAGACGTTCGACAACACGGTTGCGCAGTACCCGGACGGGGAGGCGCTGGTGGTGCGCCATCAACAGCTGCGTTACACCTGGCGGCAATTGGCCGAGGCCGCTGACCTGCACGCCAGGGCGCTGTTGGCGTTGGGGTTGCAAGCCGGTGACCGGCTTGGCATCTGGGCACCAAACTGTGCGCAGTGGTGCATCAGCCAGATTGCCACCGCGAAAATCGGCGTGATTCTGGTCAACATCAATCCCGCGTATCGCAGTTCCGAACTCGAATACGTACTCAAGCAATCCGGTTGCCAATGGCTGGTATGCGCCGGGGCCTTCAAGACCTCGAACTATCACTCGATGCTGCAAGGCCTGGTGCCGGAACTGGCCGCGCAATCCATCGGCAAGTTGCACAGCGAGCGCTTGCCGGAGTTGCGCGGTGTCATCAGCCTGGATGCGCAGCCACCGTCGGGGTTCCTGCCATGGTCGCAACTGGCCGATCTGGCGGGCAGCGTGACGGTCGAGCAACTGCATGAGCGCCAGGACAGCCTGCATTTCGATCAGCCGGTGAATATCCAGTACACCTCCGGCACCACCGGGTTCCCCAAGGGCGCGACCCTCAGTCACTACAACATTCTCAACAATGGCTACATGGTCGGCGAAAGCCTGGGCCTGACGGCGGCCGATCGCCTGGTGATCCCGGTGCCGCTGTATCACTGCTTCGGCATGGTCATGGGCAACCTCGGCTGCATCACCCATGGCAGCACCATGATTTATCCAAACGACGCGTTCGATCCATTGCTGACCCTTGGCACCGTGGCTGAAGAAAAGGCCACGGCGCTGTACGGCGTGCCGACCATGTTCATTGCCATGCTCGATCAGCCGCAACGCGCCGGGTTCGACCTGTCGAGCCTGCGCACTGGCATCATGGCGGGCGCAACCTGTCCTATCGAAGTCATGCGCCGGGTCATCAGCGAAATGCATATGAGTGAAGTGCAGATTGCCTACGGCATGACGGAAACCAGCCCCGTGTCGTTGCAGACCGGTCCGTCGGACGATCTGGAATTGCGCGTCACCACGGTCGGGCGCACCCAGCCGCAACTGGAAAGCAAGATCATTGACGAGGCGGGCAACCTGGTGCCCCGTGGCACCATCGGTGAACTCTGTACCCGTGGCTACAGCGTGATGCTCGGCTACTGGAACAACCCGCAAGGCACCGCAGAAGCCATTGATCAGGCAGGCTGGATGCACACCGGCGACCTGGCGAGCATGAATGATGAGGGTTACGTGTGCATTGCCGGGCGTAACAAGGACATGATCATCCGTGGCGGTGAGAACATTTACCCGCGGGAGCTGGAAGAGTTTTTCTTTACTCATCCGGCTGTTGCGGACGTTCAGGTGATCGGCATTCCTTGCTCGCGCTACGGCGAAGAGATCGTCGCCTGGATCAAGTTCCACCCCGGCCACAGCGCCACCGAGCAAGAGCTGCAAACCTGGTGCAAGGAGCGCATCGCACACTTCAAGACGCCGCGCTACTTCAAGTTCGTCGAGGAGTTTCCTATGACCGTGACCGGCAAGATCCAGAAATTCCGGATGCGCGAGATCAGTATCGAGGAGTTGCGCATCAACAAGGCATGACGAGGCCTCTTGTAGAAGCGAGCTTGCTCGCGAAGAACTCAAGGATGCCGCGTTCATTCAGAATGTGCGCGTTATCGTTGGCGACCTTCGCGAGCAAGCTCGCTCCTACAGGGGGTGGTGAAATCTCAAATGCCAGACAGCACAAAGGGGAGCCGAGGCTCCCCTTTAATTTGTCGTTGCGCGTGCTCTTTTTTTATTATTGAGGGTCGGTCTGTTTTTGTTTTTGGCAACCGTTGCCCTTTACCGCTGTTTTTGGCGATCCCCATCCGGGATCAAGAGCAAACGTATTTTTTTGAGCGCTGATCTACTTTTTCGCCAAGCGATCCAACCAGTTCTGGAGCTACCTGAAGGTAGTTTTATTGTTCTCTGCCCGGTTGCGGGTAACTCCGAAAAGCACCCTGAAAAGCACATCTTCTCCAAAAAAATCTGTTAGCTGCGTCTCTGCCGTGTTGTTTTTGTTATGTCAGAGTCGTTACGTCTTGTTTTTATTAGGTTTGCCGCAATTTTTTTATTCTTGTTATGCGATAGATATAGCAGGAGGCATGCCAACTTTTTAAAAGCCTTTAAAATCAATGGTTTGGAGTTTTGTAGGGTTTTGCGCCTCAGGCAACACCCTACATTTTGTTTCCGTGTTACTCGCTTGCGCCCACGTTTGAGTCCGCGCGGTAACACCTGGACACACTCAGTGCACTCACTGTGCGCTGCGGGCCTTGGCCACGCGGGAGCCGGTAGGACGACCCAATACGCTGCAAATCCGCTGACCGGCGAGCACCAAGGCGTCGAGATCGATTCCGGTGTCGATGCCCAGGCCGTTGAGCAGGTAAACCACGTCTTCGGTCGCGACGTTACCGCTGGCGCCCTTGGCATAGGGGCAACCGCCCAGGCCGGCGATGGAGCTGTCGAACACCGCGATGCCTTCCAGCAGACTGGCGTAGATGTTGGCCACAGCCTGACCGTAGGTGTCGTGGAAATGCCCTGCGAGTTTTTCCCGGGGCACATCCTTTGATACCACTTCAAACATCTTGCGGGTTGCGCCAGCGGTGCCGGTGCCGATGGTGTCGCCCAGCGAAACCTCATAGCAGCCCATGGCATAGAGTTCGCGAGCGACCACGGCGACTTGCTCCGGGGCGACGTTACCTTCATAGGGGCAGCCCAGCACACAGGACACGTAACCGCGAACCGTCACGCCGTGTTGTCTTGCCGCGTCCATGATCGGTACGAAACGCTCCAGGCTTTCGCTAATCGAGCAGTTGATGTTGCGTTGGGAAAAAGCTTCGGATGCCGCCGCGAACACCGCCACTTCCTTCACTCCGGCCGCGAGGGCATCTTCGAAACCGCGCAGGTTGGGGGCGAGTGCGCCGTAGGTGACGTCCGGTTTGCGCTGGATCTGCGCGAAGACATCGGCGGAACCGGCCATCTGCGGCACCCACTTGGGCGAAACGAAACTGCCGACTTCTATATAGCCAAGTCCGGCTGCGGTCAGTGCATCGACCAGTTGCACCTTGTCGGCGACGCTGATGGGCTGGGCTTCGTTCTGCAGGCCGTCGCGGGGGCCGACTTCGACAATGCGTACGTGGGAGGGGAGGGACATGGGCTTCGACCTGTGCTGATTGTCTGAATGCTGAGAGAACCCTGTAGGAGCGAGCTTGCTCGCGATGGGCTCCCAGGCACCGCGTTTGTCCAGCAGACACGCGTTATCGTTAACGGCCATCGCGAGCAAGCTCGCTCCTACAGGGGGCGGTGTGGATTTACTGAATCGATTCCTGGCTTTTGAGCGTCTGCTCCAGCGCCTGCACGCAGCGCTCTTCGGCAGTGTCCAGCTCCAGTTTCATCTGTTCGATGTCCAGCAACTGCTGCTCAAGCTGCTCACGGCGCTCGCTGATTTTCGCCAGCATGCTGTGCAGTTGCTTGGTGTTACCGCTGGACGGGTCGTAGAGCTCGATCAACTCGCGGCATTCAGCCAGTGAGAAACCGATGCGTTTACCCCGCAGGATCAGCTTCAGGCTGACCTTGTCGCGAGGCGAGTAAATGCGTTCCTGGCCACGGCGCTCGGGGCTGAGCAGGCCTTGCTCTTCATAAAAGCGAATGGCGCGGGTGGTGATATCGAGCTCGCGGGCGAGATCGGAAATGCTGTAGGTCTGGCTGCTCATGGGCGCGCTCGCAAAAGGTCATGGCGCTAAGCTAATGGCAGGTTGACGTTTACGTCAAGGGGCAGGGTTTTTCAGTGTTCTCACCGGCCCCTTCGCGAGCAAGCCCGCTCCCACAGGGGAACGCATTCCAAATGTGGGAGCGGGCTTGCTCGCGAAGAACGATAACCAGGTGTAGTGCCCTACACCTTCTCGAGCTTTTTCTCCTGCGCCGTCACTTGCTGGCACAACTCGATCATCTGCTCGCGCATCCAGCGGTTCGCCGGGTCCTGGTCAGTGCTTTCGTGCCAGTAAAGGTGGGTTTCCACCGGCGGTACATCGTTGACCGGCAGATAAAAGGCGTGCAGGTCGTTGCGGCGGGCGAAGCGTTCCGGCACGGTCATGACCATGTCCGTCTGCTGCAACACCTGCGAGGCCATCAGGTAATGCTGGGAGCGCAGGGCGATCTTGCGCTGGATGCCCATCTTGCCCAGCGCCAGGTCGACATAGCCGAGGCCGCTGCGGCGGCTGGAAATGTGGATGTGGGTCAGGCCCAGGTAATCATCCAGCGTGAGTTTCTCTTTGCCCGCCAGCGGATGCCCCTTGCGCATGGCGCACACGTAGCGGTCTTCCATCAATTTGACATGACGTACCTGCGGGTCGGTGTTGAGCGGCGCATCGACCGCGAAGTCGAGGCGTCCGGCGGCCAGTTCCTTGGTGGTTTCGCGACGTTTGGACAGGAAGCTTTCGATGATCACCGTCGGCGCCAGGCGGCGCAGGCGCTGGAACAGCGGCGGCAGGATCACAGCTTCGGTGAGGTCGGTCATGCTGATGCGGTAGGTCTTGACCGCCTGCTGCGGGTTGAATATGCGGCTTTCCTGCACCGACACGCGCAGCAGCGAGAGTGCGTTGCGCACCGGGCCGATGATGTTCTGGGCCATGGGCGTCGGCACCATGCCCTGGGCGGTGCGCACGAACAGCGGGTCGTTGAAGGTCTCGCGTAGACGCGCCAGCGCATTCGACACCGCCGGTTGGGTGATGCCGACGATTTGCCCGGCGCGGGTCAGGTTGGCTTCGGTGTAGATCGCGTCGAAGACGATGAAAAGGTTGAGATCGACCTTGCTCAGATTCATTACGCGGGCTCTCTTATTGTGTGGGCGGACTGACCGTGACGATCAGTCGATCATATATCGGTGATGAATGTTAATACACGCCGAGAATAGGCTAGGTAAATTATCAACGCTGTTCTAGCATCGATTGCATGATCTAAACAACCTCCCCCAAGAAGGTATCTTGCTCATGGATTTCGCTTATTCGCCCAAGGTTCAGGAACTGCGCGAGCGCGTGACAGCGTTCATGGACACCTACGTTTATCCCGCCGAAGCCGTGTTCGAACGGCAGGTCGCCGAAGGCGATCGCTGGCAGCCGACCGCGATCATGGAAGAGCTCAAGGCCAAGGCCAAGGCCGAAGGCCTGTGGAATTTGTTTCTGCCTGAGTCAGAACTGGGTGCCGGCCTGACCAACCTCGAATACGCGCCGCTGGCGGAAATCATGGGCCGCTCGCTGCTGGGGCCAGAGCCGTTCAACTGCTCGGCACCGGACACCGGCAACATGGAAGTGCTGGTGCGTTACGCCAACGAAGAGCAGAAACAACGCTGGCTCGAACCCTTGCTGCGCGGCGAGATCCGCTCGGCATTCGCCATGACCGAACCGGATGTAGCATCCTCCGACGCCACCAACATGGCTGCCCGTGCGGTGCGCGATGGCGACGAGTGGGTGATCAATGGCAAGAAATGGTGGACCTCGGGTGCTTGCGACCCGCGCTGCAAGATCCTGATTTTCATGGGGCTGAGCAATCCGGACGGGCCACGTCACGCCCAGCACTCGATGATTCTGGTGCCGGTGGACACCCCCGGGGTAAAAATCCTGCGTCCGCTGCCGGTGTTCGGCTACGACGACGCTCCCCACGGTCACGCCGAAGTGCTGTTTGAAAATGTCCGGGTGCCGTACGAAAACGTCCTGCTGGGCGAAGGCCGTGGCTTCGAAATTGCTCAAGGTCGCCTTGGCCCGGGCCGGATTCACCACTGCATGCGTTCGATCGGCATGGCCGAGCGTGCGCTGGAACTGATGTGCAAACGCTCGGTGAGCCGTACGGCATTCGGCAAACCCCTGGCGCGGCTGGGCGGTAACGTCGACAAGATCGCCGACTCGCGGATGGAGATCGACATGGCACGCCTGCTGACACTGAAGGCGGCGTACATGATGGACACGGTTGGCAACAAAGTGGCCCGCAGCGAGATCGCGCAGATCAAGGTCGTCGCGCCAAACGTTGCGTTGCGAGTGATCGACCGGGCGATCCAGATCCATGGCGGGGCAGGGGTTTCCAACGATTTCCCGCTGGCCTACATGTATGCGATGCAGCGCACCCTGCGCCTGGCCGACGGCCCGGATGAAGTGCACCGTGCGGCGATTGGCAAGTTCGAGATCGGCAAGTACGTGCCGAAGGAAATGATGCGTAGCGGGCATTAAGACCGCGGTGTTGCCATTCGCGGGCAAGCCCGCTCCCACAGGTATTATGTGGGAGCGGGCTTGCTCGCGAAGGCGTCATTCCCTTCAATGCAGCAACATCAGATTCAATACACCCAAACCTCAACCCGTCGATTCCTGATCCTTCCTTCATCGGCGCTATTGGCCGCCACCGGCATTTCGGCACCGAATCCACGAATCTCGCGAAACACCACGCCGCTCTTCACCAACTCCCGGCGTACCGCCATGGCCCGCAGTTTCGACAACAGATCGGCGCGCGCCGGGTCGCTCTTGGCATCGCCAAACCCCACCAGCGTGACCTGTCCCTCGGCCTTGCCGTGCTGTTTGATATAGTCGAGCACCCGCCACAGGTCCTGTCGGGCCTTGTTGTCCAGGGTGGCGCTGCCTTCCTCGAAGCGGAAGTTCACCGACAACCGTTGCGCGTGACGGCTCAGCGCCTGATAACCCTCGGGCATCAACGCATTGGGCGTCACGGCCATGGCCTGGACGGTTTGGGCAATAAATCCGTTGGCGGCCACAATGGCTTGACCGTCAGCGCTTTGGGCAAAGGCCACCAGGGCATTGGCCCAGGGATTTTTTTCGTTGGGTGGCAGGTAGAAGAACAATCGGCGGGACAGCGGATAGTCTTCGGTGGCAATCAGGCTGTTGAGCGGCAGCATGGCTTGCGATTGACCGTCGACAATGGCAACAGCCCTGGCCTGGCGCACGTAGGGTAAACCGATGAAACCGATGCCTTGTGGATCAGCGCTGACCGCATCGGACAGTTGTTCGCTGGACTCGAAGCGCTTCGCCGCGCTGCCGAGGGTTTTCCCACGATTACTGAGGACCAGTTCCTTGAAGGTGTCGTAGGTCCCGGACTGATCGTCCCGTGCATACAGATGAATCGGCCCGCCATGGCCGCCGATGTCTTCCCAGGTCTTCACTTCGCCACTGAAAATACGCGCCAGTTGCACGGTGTCGAGTTGATTCAGCGGATTGTCCGGGTGAAGAATGATCGCCAGGCCGTCGATGGCGATGACCTGTTCGGCGCTGGGGCTTTTCAGGTCACCGAGGGACTGCAGGCTGGCCAGTTCGCTGTCCTTGATCGGGCGCGATGAGGCGGCCAGATCGGCACGGGCTGCTTTTAGCGCAGTGAAACCGGTACTGGAACCATGGGCTGCCACCTCCACCACGATCCGACGGCCCTGGGCGGTTTCACCGACAATGCGCAGTTCGTTGGCGGTGTCCGGGGTTTCGCGGTGAATCCTGCGCAGGCCCTGCGCGCTCAACAACCCCTCGACCAGCGCCGGCCCCAATGCCGCACCGATGGTATTGGAACCCTGAATGCGCAGCACCGGGCCGTGTTCGGGTGTCGGCAAGTCGCCGGCCGAGCCTGCCTGCGGCAAGCCCATGCACAGCATCAACAGGAACAACACGCGCAGCATCATGCCGGCACCTTGTATAGCCAAAGGAGGTGTCGGGAGATTAAGTCAGTAAGGTTTCCGAAAAATGACACTTTGCAAATGTGGGAGCGGGCTTGCTCGCGAAGGGGCCATAACATTCAATGTCGATGTTGAATGTAGGACCGCCTTCGCGAGCAAGCCCGCTCCCACAGGGAATTAATGCAACCGTCAGAGATCAGCTCAACTCAAGCCAGATCGGCGCATGGTCCGAAGGTTTTTCCATGCCGCGCAGTTCGTAGTCCACCCCGGCGGCCTTAACCCGCGGCAGCAAGCCGTGGGAGGCGAGGATCAGGTCGATACGCAGGCCACGCTTGGGCTCGTCTTCGAAGCCACGGCTGCGGTAGTCGAACCAGCTGAAGGTGTCGGTCACGTCCGGGTTCAAGTGACGGAAACTGTCGACCAGGCCCCAGTTTTTCAGGCGGGCCATCCACTCGCGCTCTTCGGGCAGGAAGCTGCATTTGCCGGTTTTCAGCCAGCGCTTCATGTTGTCCGGGCCGATGCCGATGTCACAGTCTTCCGGGGAAATGTTCACATCGCCCATCACCACCAGTGGCTGGTCGTTCTTGAACTGGCTTTCCAGCAATAGCTGCAAATCGTTGTAGAAGCGTTCCTTGGCCGGGAATTTGGTCGGGTGGTCGCGGCTTTCGCCCTGTGGGAAATAACCGTTCATGATGGTCACCGGCACGCCGTTGGCGTCGGCAAAGGTGCCCCAGATGAAGCGCCGTTGGGCGTCTTCTTCGTCGGTGGCGAAGCCTTTATGCAGGGCCAGCGGCTCCTGGCGCGAGAGCAGGGCGACGCCGTAGTGGCCTTTTTGCCCGTGGAAATACACGTGATAGCCCAGGGCCCTGACTTCCTCGAGAGGGAACTGGTCGTCGTGGACCTTGGTTTCCTGCAGGCCGATCACATCGGGCTGGTGCTTTTCGATCAGCGCCGCCAGCTGATGGGGACGGGCGCGCAGCCCGTTGATGTTGAAGGAGACGATCTTCATGGTCGGCAGTCCTGGCAAAAGGGCGATGCTAGCTGACATGGGGGAATCGGGCCAGTGTGGGGTGAGGGGATTCGGTTTTGCCTGTCAGCTTTATGTGGGCAGTGATGGCCCCTTCGCGAGCAAGCCCGCTCCCACAAAAGCAAAGGCGATTTCATTGCCTACACTGATTTCGGATCTGTAAGGAATTGTGTCAGTGCCAATCAGCTCGTAACAACAAGAGCGCAGCCTTCCGAGCTGTGCCGGGGAGATCGACCGTCATGCCCGAAACCTCGACCGCCATTGCCGATATTCACATGCTCGACAGCGGCTACGCCCGCGAAGCGCGTTCGCTGCTGTACCAGGCGTATCGACATGAGCCGACCTTCGGCTATTTGTTCGAAGCCGAGCGCCCCGGTTACGAACAGCGGGTTCGCGCCACCGTGCGCGAACTGGTGAACCAGCATTTTCTCCAGGACCTGCCGGCCATCGGCCTGCTGGTCAACGACCGCCTGATCGGCATCGCCCTGATCGCACCGCCGCAACGTCGTCTTGGTATCACCGAAAGTTGGGCCTGGCGCCTGCGCATGGTGCTCAGCACGGGGTTTCGCTGTACTCGTCGCTACCTCGAATATCACGCTGCCGTGGAGGCCTGCGTGCCGAACGACTCGGTGCACGTCCTGCCATTGCTGGGGGTACATCCGCAGTTCCAGGGCAAACACTTCGGCGAGCAGTTGCTGCAGGCCGTGCACAACTGGTGCGCGGTGGATGAAAACTCACAGGGGGTAATTCTCGACACCGGCAATCCGCGTTATCTGGAGTTCTACAAGCGTCAGGGCTATGAGGAAATCGGCGAGGTCGCCGTAGGACCGGTTCGCGAGCACGTGTTTTTTCACCCCAATCCTCAGGTGCTGCACACCGCATCGGCCTGAACCGAGAACTTTCCGGGGAAGTCATGCTCTATCACGCTCTCAAGCTCGTGATAGCATCCGCGCCTATGAAGTTTCCAGGAAGAAATACCAGCGGTGTGCTGATGCTGATGATCAGCTGCGCGGCGCTGGCACAAAGTGAATTGGATGTGCGTGTCAAACCGTCCAATGATGAGCTCAAGGCCAATATAGAAGGCTATATCGGCAGCCTCGGCGATCGCGACGAACAGGCGTTGCTGCGCTTCGGCCGTGGCGCCGAAGAACAGGCGCGCAAGGCCGCCCAGGCCTTGGGTTATTACCAGCCGCAGATCGACAGCGAGGTGAAGGGTGGCGACACGCCGCGCCTGGTGTTGAAGGTCGACCCCGGCGAACCGGTGCATCTGCGCAATGTCACGGTGCGTGTCGACGGTCCGGCTGCCTCCCTCAAGTCCTTTCGAGTCCCCAAAAGCGACGCGCTCAAGCCCGGTGCCGTACTCAATCATGGCCGCTACGAGGACGCCAAGCGCCTGATCCAGAATCAGGCTTCGCGCTATGGCTTTTTCAGCGGCCGTTTCACTCGTTCAAAACTGTCGGTCGACCCACGGGCCGGCGTCGCCGATATCGAATTGATCTATGAAAGTGGTCCGCGCTATACCTTGGGCAAAGTCAGTTTCCAGGGTGATACGCCGTTCGATGACGAGCTGCTGCAGCGCATGGTGCCCTTCAAGGCCGGTACGCCCTATGACTCGGAACTGATCGCCGAACTCAATCAGAACCTGCAATCGAGCGGTTACTTCGAAGGCGTGCGCGTGGACGCGGCACCCACGGCGTCCAGGAACGATGCGATCCCGGTCGACGTAAAGCTTGAAACCCGCAAGCCACGGACCATGGGCCTGGGCCTGGGTTTTTCCACCGACGTCGGCCCACGGGCCAAGGCCAACTGGACCCGGCACTGGGTCAACGCGCAAGGGCACAGTTACGGCTGGGAGGCCGAGATCTCGGCGCCACGGCAAAACGTCGGGCTGTTCTACGACATTCCGCTGGACCCACCGCTGACGGACAAACTGCGTTTTGCCGGCGGCTATCAGAATGAGGACATCGCGGGCACCGACACCCACAGCAAGCTGCTGACCCTTGGCCCCGAGTGGCACAGCAAATTGCCCAGCGGCTGGCAACGGGTGGTGTCGCTGAAATGGCAGCGCGAGGATTACCAACTGGGTGACGACTCGGGACTCAGTACCTTGCTGATGCCCGGTGTGAGCTACTCATACCTCAAGAGCGACAACCGCATCGACCCGCACAACGGTTATCGCCTGCAATTCGAAAGCAAAGTGGCCAAGGAAGGTCTGGGTTCCGACAGCAACCTGATCTACGGCACGGCATTGGTCAAAGGCTTGACCACGGTGTTCGACAACCATCGCTTCCTCGGGCGGGTGCAGGTCGGCGGCAGTGCCACCAACGGTTTCAAATCGGTACCGCCGTCGTTGCGCTTCTTCGCCGGTGGCGACCAGAGTGTGCGCGGTTACGACTATCAGAGCCTGTCCCCGGAAAACTCCGACGGTGACCGCATCGGTGGCCGCTACATGGTGGCTGCCAGCGCGGAATATCAGTATTCCATCGCCGAAAAATGGCGGATCGCGACCTTTGTCGATCAGGGCAACTCATTCAATACACTCGAACTGCCGAACCTCAAGACCGGGGTCGGTATCGGCGTGCGTTGGGTATCGCCGGTGGGGCCGATCCGCCTCGACCTGGCGCATGCGCTGGACGACGATGGTGGTATTCGACTGCACTTTTCCATGGGGCCTGAGCTGTGAAGCGTGGTTTGAAAGTAACGCTGCTGGCGATGGCGGCGCTGTTGATGCTGGTTGTGCTGACGCTGGCCACGGTGTTGGGCACGGCGACGGGCAGCCGCTGGGCGTTGGGCTTCGTACCGGGTTTGACCCTGGACAACTTCCAGGGCCGGCTGGGCGGGCAATGGAGTGCCGACCGGGTGTTGTGGCAACAGGACAACAACCGGGTCGAGCTGAGCCAGGTGATTTTTGCCTGGTCGCCGCTGTGCCTGACCCGCATGACCTTGTGCGTCGAGCAATTGCAGGCCGGTCAGGTCAGCCTGACCTTCCCGCCGGGTGCAGAAGAACCGGGCAGCGGCCCGATCACGCTACCGGAACTGAAGTTGCCATTGGCCATCGAACTTGGAGAGATCAAGGTCGGCAGCCTGTTGTTCAACGGCAGCGAAGAGCTCAAGGGTTTGCAACTCGCGGCGCACTGGACGACGGCCGGTTTGCAAATCGACTCTGCATCGTTACAGCGCGAAGACCTGAGCCTGAGTCTGTCCGGCCTGCTGCAACCGAGCGGTAACTGGCCGCTCAGCGCCGAAGGCAAACTGACCTTGTTGTCGACACCCGAGCCCTTGGCGCTGGCGTTGAAGATCGACGGCGACCTGCTGAAAACCCTGAACCTGAAAGCCGACAGCAGCGGTTACCTCAACGGGCAACTGACAGGCGAACTGAAACCGCTGGTGGAAAACCTGCCGGCCAAGGTACGAATCACCGCCGATGGCTTCAAGCCCGGTGCCGATCTGCCGGACACCCTGCAACTCAATCAGCTTGAGCTCACTGGTGCCGGTGACTTGAAGAGCGGCTACGCGCTGCTCGGCAAAGCCACGTTACCCGCCGAGCAAGGGCCGGTCGCCTTGGCGCTGCAAGGCAAGGTCGACGCCAGCGGCGCGCAGATCGCCGCGCTGGACCTGACCGCCAATGACAAGCAAAGCCTCAAGCTCACCGGGCAGCTGGATTGGAGCAAAGGCCTGAGCGCCGAGGCGAAGATCGACTGGCTGGACTTCCCGTGGCACCGGCTCTATCCGGTGATCGACGAGCCGGAGGTGACGTTGCGCCGCTTCAACGGCGAGGTGTCCTACACCGACGGCAAATACCTCGGTCACTTTGACGCCGCTGCGGATGGTCCTGCCGGCGCTTTCACCCTGGCCAGCCCGTTCGCGGGCGACCTGACGAAAATCTACCTGCAACAGATTCAACTCCAGGCCGGGCAGGGCAAGGCCGAGGGGCACTTGAACCTGCAATTCGCCGACGGCATTGCCTGGGACACCGCGCTGGACTTGTCGGCGATCAACCCGGCGTACTGGGTTGCGGAGCTGCCGGGCACGCTGGCCGGGCCGTTGCGCAGCCAGGGCGAGATGAAGAACGAAACGCTCAGCCTCAATGCAGACCTGGACCTCAAGGGCAAACTGCGCGGTCAACCGGCGGTGATCCAGGCCAAGGCCGATGGCCGTGGTGAGCAATGGAACCTCAACGCCCTGCAAGTTCGCCTCGGCGATAACAGCATCAGCGGCAAAGGCAGCCTGCAACAGAAACTCGCCGGGCAGATCGATCTCAAGCTGCCGCACCTGGCCCAGCTCTGGCCGCAACTGCGTGGCCAACTCAATGGCCGCGTGGATGTCGCCGGCACACTCACGGCGCCCCAAGGCAAGCTTGACCTGCAAGGCTCGCAATTGGCCTTCCAGGACAATCGCCTGCAAAGCCTGAACCTCGACGCCACGCTGGACAGTGCGCAACGGGCGAAAATCGACCTCAAGGGCAGCGGCATCCGGGCCGGCGACACCTCGCTGGGAACGCTGACCGCCAGCGGCCAGGGCGACATCAAAAACCAGAAGCTGAGCCTCGACCTGCAAGGGCCGAAGCTGAAACTGGCCCTGGGCCTGGACGGTACGTTGGACAAAGGCAATTGGCGCGGACGCCTGGCCAGCGGTGATATCCAGGCCGGTGGCCAGGACTGGAAGCTGCAAGGGCCGGCGAAACTCGAACGCCTGGCGGACGGCAAAATCAACTTCGGCGCTCATTGCTGGGCGTCCGGCCAGGCCAGCCTGTGCGGTGAAGACTCGCGCCTGATGCCCGAGCCGAAGCTGCGTTATCACCTCAAGCAATTCCCGATCGACAGCCTCGCGCAGTGGTTGCCGAAGGATTTCGCCTGGCAGGGCCGGCTCAATGCCGACCTGCAACTGGACCTGCCGGCCAGTGGCCCGAATGGCCAGATCAGCGTCGATGCCGGTGGCGGCACGTTGCGCATCAAGGAAAAGGACCAGTGGCTGGACTTCCCGTACCAGACCCTGAAACTCACCAGCAAACTCACGCCCAAACGCATCGACACCGAACTTGATTTCGTCGGTGGCAAACTCGGTGAACTGATGGTGCAGGCGCAGCTCAATCCGTTGCCGAAGAACAAACCGCTAAGCGGCTCGTTCCGCTTGAACGGGCTGGACCTGTCGGTGGCGCGGCCGTTTGTGCCAATGGTCGAAAAGCTGGCCGGGCGCCTGAATGGCAGTGGCACGATTTCCGGTGGGCTGTTGGCGCCGCAGGTCAATGGCAGCCTGCAACTCAGCGACGGCGTGGTGGCCGGGCCCGAGCTACCGATGGAGCTGCAAAACCTGCACGTTCAAGCGCTGATCTCCGGTGAAAGCGTACAGCTCAATGGCGGCTGGAACAGCGGCAAGGCCGGGCAGGGCAGCCTGAACGGCAACATCGCCTGGGGTCAGGCGCTGGTGGTGGATCTGGCGCTCAAGGGGACGCAGTTGCCGGTCACCGTCGAGCCTTACGCCAAGCTTGAAGTCGCACCGGACCTGAAGATTTCGATGAAGGGCGACGAACTGGCCATCGCCGGCAAAGTGCTGGTGCCCAAAGGCGAGATCACCATTCGCGAGTTGCCGCCGTCGACGGTCAAGGTCTCCGATGACACGGTGATCGTCGGGCAGCAAACCGAGCAGGGCAAGCCGCCGCTGGCCATGAGGATGGATATCGAAGTGCTGGTCGGCGAGGACAAGCTGAGCTTTGCCGGGTTTGGCTTGACGGCCAATGTGCAGGGGCATGTGCACATCGGCGACAACATGGACACCCGTGGCGAGCTGTGGCTCAACGACGGTCGCTATCGCGCCTACGGCCAGCGGCTTTCGGTGCGCCGGGCACGCTTGCTGTTTGCAGGTCCCATCGACCAGCCGTACCTGGACATCGAGGCCATTCGCAAGACTGACGACATCATCGCCGGCATTCGTTTGAGTGGCAGCGCCGAGCAGCCGACCACACAGATCTTCTCCGAACCGGCCATGAGCCAGGAGCAGGCCCTGTCTTATCTGGTGCTCGGGCGTCCGCTGAGCAGCAACGGCGAAGACAACAACATGCTCGCCCAGGCGGCCCTCGGTCTGGGCTTGATGGGCAGTGCCGGGGTGACTGGCGATCTGGCGAAGAACCTGGGGATCCAGGACTTCCAGCTCGACACCCAGGGCAGCGGCACCACCACCAGTGTGGTGGCCAGCGGCAACCTGTCCGAGAAGCTCAGCCTGCGCTATGGCGTTGGCGTGTTCGAACCGGCCAACACCATTGCCTTGCGCTACAAGCTGAGCAAAAAGGTCTACCTCGAAGCCGCCGGCGGCGTGGCCAGTTCGCTGGACATCTTTTACAAGCGGGACTTCTAATTCTCAATCAAGCGGCGGTTCGGCAATCCGGTTTGCCTGCTCAGGCGGCCTGATAGCCTGTCTTTTGTTTGCGGTGTACATATCCGTTTCTTCGGCAACGGCGACTTAGGGTTTCGCCCTGACGGCGACTCACTTTTTTTACAAGCGCCTAAAAAAAGTAAGCAAAAAAACGCTCGCCCCGAACGTCCGGCCCCTCGCTTAGGCTCGGGGTTCCTTCGCTCCGGCATTCATCCGGGGGCATTGTTCTACGGTTTGCTTCGCTGCACCTCCCTGCAATGTGTGCGGCTGCGCCGCACGGCGCTGCGCGCCTATCCCCGGATGAACACCGGAACGAGGCCTGCCGAGGGGGCGGGTGGATCAAGATCAAGAGCGGCAGGCGAGCTAACGCTCGGTCCTGTAGGAGCGAGCTTGCTCGCGATGGACGTCAACGATGACGCGGGCTGCCTGAATGCCCGCGGTGTCCTGGCGTTTTTCGCGAGCCAGCTCGCTCCTACAGGGAAACGCGTTCAATTGCGATCAGGCCGGCCGGTAGGCCGCCTCGCTTTGGCTTTGGCTGTTGATCTTCTTGCCCCCTCGTGAGGCCGAACGTCAGGGGCAAGAACCCTTGATTACTTGGGGGCGGGCGGCGCTCCGCTTTTCCAAGTAACCCGCTGTAAGAGCGGAACCAATAGTCGCCGTTACCGCAGCAATGGATATGTACACCATCAACAATAAGGTCAGAAAAGCGGTGACATCCGTCTATGACCACAAAACCCGAAACCACCGGTCAACTATTTACCAAGCCTGCTAACTATTACGTTGACATTCGCTGCCTAGGCAGTAACATCTCGACATACATTCACTGCCTAGGCAGCTAACTGGTGGTCAGATGAAACATTTCTCTCCAGACGATTTCCACAATTGCCATCTCGGCCTGTTGCTCGGACGTGCCGCGCTGCTCAAGGACCGGATCCTCGACACCCGCATGGAACCCCACGGCATCACCGCCGCGCAGTTCAAGGTGTTGATCATCATGGCCCAGTACGGCGTCGACTCGCCGGGCGAGTTGTGCCGCCACCTGTCCCTCGACAGCGGTTCGATGACGCGCATGCTCGATCGTCTGGAACAGAAAGGTTTCCTTGCCCGCCAACGCTCCGACGCGGATCGCCGTCAGGTGCAGCTTGTACTCACGGAAGAGGGCCAGAAGCTCGCCGGGCTGTTGCCGCACATCGGCGCCGAAGCCATGAATGAACTGGCCGGTGCCATCACTCCGGAAGAGTTGAAAACCCTGGAGCTGATCCTGAAGAAAATTTTGCTGGCAGCCGGTGACCCGATCACCTTGCTGCGTGTAGGTGACAAATGAGCAGTAAACCCTTGCGTACCGGCCTTGGCCTGGTGTTGTTGGCCATGAGCCTGGCCGGTTGCGCCAGTTACAGCGGCCTGAAGACCGAAGGTGTCAAACTCGACGCGAAAAGCCTCAAGGCCGGGCAATCCCTTGGTGGCGTGACCCTGTCGCCGGCCGCCTGGCCGAAAAGCGACTGGTGGAAAAGCCTCGGCGACCCGCAACTCGACGGCCTGATCCGCGAGGCCCTGCGCGACAGCCCGGACATGCAAATTGCCGACGCCCGTGCCCATCAGGCCAACGCTGCCGCTTCTGCAGCTGACGCCGAGCGGATGCCGACCCTGGATGCCAGCGCCGGTGTCAGCCGCTCGCGCCTGGCCCGGGACCAGGA
>NZ_JBGLYV010000074.1:0-28783 GCF_047304225.1 Pseudomonas sp. Pseusp3
GTGTCAGTCGCTATCAATGTTGACTGACACTGCGCTTTCGCGAGCAAGCCCGCTCCCACCCTGTTTTGTGGTGATTCACCAGTTGCGCAATTATGGTTAAATGCCGCCCCCTACAAATGACCGACCCGACCCGATGAACCCTGAAGCCCTCGCCATCCTCAACCAACAGGTGCTCACCGCCCTCGCGGCCGCCCCCGCAGAAACCCGCCGCCTGTTCCACGGCCGTGGCCGCTGCTGGCCGGGGCTGGAGCAAGTGACCGTGGACTGGTTGCAGGGCGTGGTGCTGGTGGCGTTGTTCAAGGAGCCGCAAGCGACGCAACTGGCAGACTTGAAGCAGGTGCTGATGGCGATCACCCAATCAGCGCAATGGACACAATCCGGTGCCCATACACTGCTGTTGCAGCATCGCTACCTGCTGCAAAGCACCACCGAGTGGCTGCTCGGGGACGTCATCGAGGAAATGAACATCACCGAGGGTGGCCTGAAGTACCGGGTCGACCTGGGCCGCAAACAGAACACCGGGCTGTTCCTCGACATGCGCTACGGTCGCGACTGGGTCCGCGCCAATGCCGAAGGCAAGCGGGTGTTGAACCTGTTCGCCTACACCTGCGGCTTCTCGGTGGCGGCCATCGAAGGCGGCGCGAGCCACGTGGTCAACCTCGACATGTCCAGCCCGGCCCTGAGCCGTGGTCGCGACAACCACCGCCTCAATGGCCACGACCTGAGCAAGGTGAGCTTCCTCGGCCACGACCTGTTCAAGTCCTGGGGCAAGGTGATCGGCAAGGGGCCGTACGATCTGGTGATCATCGACCCGCCGTCGTTCCAGAAAGGCAGTTTCCTGCTGACCAAGGATTACCAGCGCGTACTGCGCCGCTTGCCGGAACTGCTCAGCCCGCAAGGCACGGTTCTGGCCTGCATGAACGACCCGGCGTTTGGTGCCGACTTCCTGATCGATGGCGTGACCCGCGAAGCGCCGAGCCTGCGCTTTGAGCAGCGCCTGGAGAACCCGCCAGAGTTTCCCGATGCGGATGTGGAGTGCGGGTTGAAGGCGTTGGTGTTCAGGCTCGGAGACTGAGTCCCGCTTTTTTGTAGCCTGACTCAGATCACCGCGGCTGCAACACCAGTGCAAACAACTCGCCATGCCCGTTCACATTGAGCTTGTGATAGAGGTTGCGCCGATGCACCTTCACCGTCTCCGGGGAGATGCCCATTTTCTGGGCGATGGCCTTGCTGGAAAAACCCTGGAGAATCAGGCGCGCGGTTTCGATTTCCCGCAGCGTCAGGCGTGCGTCGAAGCGATCGAGTAACGTGGCCAGATCGCTGGCCGGCGGTTCGGCGACCGGCCCTTGCAGTGGCGTCAGATCCAGGTGTCGGCGCATCGCCGCCAATACCCAGTCACGCACGCACAGCAGGCGGCCTTGTTCCTCCAGGCTGAAGCGCACCGAACGCCCGAGGGACAGGCCGAGCACGGCGCCGTCGAGGTTCACCATGAACTGCAACTCGTCCCCACCGACCACGCGGCTGAAGTAACTCAGGTAGTACTCGCTGTGCTGGAACTGGTCGGGGGCCACCGATTCGAGGCTGTGCAAGCCGTCGGCGATGCCGGCGCAAGCGGCTTGATAGAACGGATCGAGCAGGTACATGCCGGCCCGGTAGTCCGCCAGCTCTTCCTGCTCGTCACCGTTGCCCTTGGCATCGAAATCAATCAGCAGGCGCGGCACATGGCCCGGCCGCATCAGCGCCACCAACGCGTTGTCCAGCGGCACCAGCAACCGCAGGGTGTCCACCAGTGCACGCCAGAAACCATCCCGCCCCACCGCCGTGAAGACCCGCGCCAGCCCCTGGTGCACCGGCAACTCTTTCAACAACGCGTCCACGCACTACCCCTTTTGAGTAACCCATGATGGGAATGGGTGAAGGCCACCCCGGTCGATACGCTGAAAACTCCTGAATACCACCGGCCGCAACAGGCCAGGAGTGCCGCATCATGAGTCGTCACCACTTGTATTTCAATCTGGGCTTTGGCGCCTGTCTGGCGGTGTCGGTGTCGCTGTCGGCGTTTGCGGTCCAAACCCCGACGGTGCACGTATACAACTGGTACGACTACATCGGCCCCACCACCCTGCAGGACTTCAAGCGCGACACCGGGATTGCGCCGGTCTACGACACCTTCGACAGCGCCGAAGTGCTCGAGGGCAAGTTGCTCACCAGCCGCAGCGGCTACGACGTGGTGGTGGCCAGCAACTTCAGTTTGCCCACGCTGATCAAGGCCGGCGCCCTCGCCCCCTTGCCCCGTGCGCAGATGCCGGACTTCAAGAACATGGACACCGATCTGCTGGCGAAACTGGCCAACAACGATCCGGGCAACCAGTACGCCGTGCCCTACCTGTGGGGCACCAACGGCATCGGCTACAACGTCGACAAGGTGCGCGCGGTGCTGGGTGACAAGGCGCCGGTGGATTCCTGGGACCTGGTGTTCAAGGAAGAGAACCTGGCCAGGCTCGGCGAATGCGGCGTGGCCATGCTCGACTCGCCGTCAGAGATGCTCCCGGTTGCCCTGCACTACCTCGGCCTGCCGCCCAACAGCACCAACCCCGAGGACTACAAGAAGGCCGAAGCCTTGCTGCTGAAGCTGCGTCCGCACATTGCCTACTTCAACTCGTCGAAGTTCATCAGCGACCTGTCCAACGGCAACATCTGCGTGGCGGTCGGCTGGTCCGGCGCGATGCTCGAAGCCAAGACCACCGCCGAGCAGGCCGGCAACGGCGTGAAGATCGCCTACAGCCTGCCGAAGGAAGGTGCGCCGGTGTGGTTCGACACACTGGTACTGCTCAAGGACTCCCCGCACCCGGAACAAGGGCTGGCCTTCATCGACTACCTGATGCGCCCCGAGGTCATCGCTCCGGTCAGCGACCACCTCAACTACCCCAACGGCAACCGCAGCGCCACGACACTGGTCGCCGAAGAGACCCGCAGCAACCCGGCCGTCTACCCGTCGGCCGAAGCCATGGCCACCTTGTTCACCCTCCAGCCCCTGCCGCCTGCGACCGAGCGCGTGCGGACGCGGATCTGGAGCAAGGTCAAGAATGGCCAGTAGACACACCACTAACCCTGTGGGAGCGGCGGTGCGGCGATCCGACTTGCTCGCGAAAGCGGTATGTCAGCCAACACTTTTGGCGACTGATACGACGCCTTCGCGAGCAAGCCCGCTCCCACAGGAACTGCAGTGCCCCACAGATTTTTTCTGCCACGACTCGAAGATGAGAAAACCATGAAACCACGTGCCCGCGACCTGAACATCCCGATCGGCCAACTGCAACCCGGCCCGCTCAATGCCATCACCGACGTTCCCGGCGTACGGGTCGGCCACAGCAATATACGAGGACGCACTGCCAATGGCCGCGACATCCTCACCGGCGTCACCGTCATCGAACCGCGCGCCGGTTCCACCAGCCAGCAACCGTGTTTTGCCGGTGTGCATGTACTCAACGGCAACGGCGATGCCACGGGGCTGGAATGGATTCGCGAAGCAGGCTTGCTGACCAGCCCTATCGCCTTCACCAATACCCACAGCCTGGGCGTGGTGCGCGATGCGCTGATCGTGATCGACCGCGAGCAGCAACCGGATGACGGGCGCCTCTACTGGAACATGCCGGTGGTGCTGGAAACCTTCGACGGCTTGCTCAACGACATCAACGGCTTTCACGTCAAACCGGAACACGTGGCTCAGGCCGTGCGTTCGGCGGCGGGCGGCCCGGTGGCCGAAGGCAATGTCGGCGGTGGCAGCGGCATGATCTGTCACGAGTTCAAGGGCGGCATCGGCACCGCGTCGCGACGGTTGAACAGCACCCAGGGCGGCTGGACAGTCGGGGCGATCGTCCAGGCCAACCACGGCATTCGCAATGAACTGCGCGTTGACGGGTATCCGGTCGGGCGCTACATGGAACAGGTCGATTCGCCGTTCCTCAAGGCATCGCTGCCCCATCCGGGCATGGGTTCGATCGTGGTCTGCCTGGCCACCGATGCGCCGTTGCTGCCGCACCAGTGCACCCGTCTGGCCCAGCGCGCCAGCCTCGGCCTGGCCCGCACTGGCGGCGGTAATGAAGACCACAGCGGCGACATTTTCATCGCCTTCGCCACCGGTAACGATCACGTGCCACCGGCCGCCTATGAGAGCAAGAAAGCGCCGACCACCCACAACCTGAGCATGGTCAACAACGACCACATCAGCGAGCTGTTCCTGGCCGCCACCGAGGCCGTGGAAGAAGCCATCATCAATGCCTTGCTCGCCGCCGACACCGCCGAAGGCAACGGGCACGCGGTACCGGGGCTGGATGCCGAGACCTTGCTCAAGGCCTTGCGTCGCGCCGGCTGGCCGGGGGATGCGACTAGCGGTACTTGAGTGAAACGCTAGGTCTTTTTAGGATGAAGTTGCGCAGTCGCTTGCTTGCTCAAGCCGCTGCGCAGGTGGTGAGTGAACTGAACCCCTACCAAGCTCACCGCCTGCTTCATGCGCATCTTGAGCCTCAATGGCTCTACTTCCTCCCCATCAAAGAGCTTTGAGGCTCTTTTTTTGCCTCTGAAAAACATCACAGCTCACTGTAGAAGCGGGCTTGCCCGCGATGGAGTGTCAGTGACACCACTCAGCCTGACACACCATCGCGAGCAAGCTCGCTCCTACAAGGGATGTTCATTGGAGTTGGGGATGCACAGTGACCGCCACGCCGCCTCGGCCAGCATGTCCCGGTACGCCTTCGGGCTGCCCTTGACCCGGCCCGACAACCAGGCGCGGCAGTAACTGTCTGCCTGGCCGACGATCAACGACGGTATCAACTCCGCCGGAAAACCACCCAGCTCGTTCCCCTGTGCGCCCAGCCATTCCAGCAACTGCTTGTTGCGTGTCTTGTTGCGGCTGGCGAGTTCGTCCTTGAACGGCCCCTTGGTGACGGAAAACCGCGCGTGGTACTGGAACCGCGCCCACTCCGGCTGGCTATCGACCCAATCCACGTAGCTGTGCACCAGCGCATGCACCCCCGTTTGTGTGGTGTGTGCCTCAGCCAGGTAGCTGTCGCGCAAGCGGGCCTGGTCGTCGAGAGCGGTAAAGAACAGCGCCGCCACCAGGCCTTCCTTGTTGCCGAAATGGTGATAGATCGCGCCGACACTGGTGTCGCATTCGGCGCGGATCATTTCGATGGTGGTGGCCTCGATCCCCTGTTCGTTGAACAGGCCGAGGGCCTTTCTGAAGATGTCGCGCTTGAGTTCGGCGCGTCGTCCGGGGTAGCAGCGTTCGAGCAGATCGGCGGTTTCCATGCTGAAAAACGGTCCAGAAAAGTCATAGGTGGAGCTGGCGGTTGCCAACGAACAAGTGGCACTAGGTTGACAGATTTCTCCTCGACAGAATACTGTTCCGTTGCAGAACATTGTTCTGTTAAAGAATATTGTTCTGCAAACTGTCATCCTCAAGAGGCATCAAAATGAGTCAGTTCCTCAGCATGTTCAGCAGCGCAGGCCCGCAGGCGTTCAGCAAAATGGCCTGCCAGGTGGCGCCCTACTTCTCCACCATCAACCCGCTGGTCAAGGATTTGCGCAAAGGCAGCGCCACCGTGCACGTGCCGTTTGCCCGGGAAATCACCAATCATTTGGGTACGGTGCATGCGATTGCGATGTGCAACGCCGCCGAGCTGGCCGCCGGGATGATGACCGACGTTTCCATTCCCGCCGGCGCCCGCTGGATTCCCAAAGGCATGACCGTTGAATACCTGGCCAAGGCCAAGAGCGATGTGACGGCGGTAGCCGAGGGAGATGCCGTGGACTGGACCACCGAAGGCGACAAGATCGTGCCGGTGGACATTCACGATGCCGAGGGCAAGAAGGTGTTCACGGCGCGGATCACCATGAATGTGAAGCTGGCTTAAACGCTGAGCGAGCTCTCGCGGGCAACCGATCCCCTGTGGGAGCGGGCTTGCTCGCGAAGGCGTCGTATCAGTCGCCAAAAATGTTGGCTGACACACCGCTTTCGCGAGCAAGCCCGCTCCCACAGGGGGGGTGGTGTTTAGATGAACTCGGTCAGACCAACCGAAGTCGAGGACTACTGGCCGGCACGGCATCGTCCCCCAACCGCCCCCGCACAAATTCCCGGGCCTTGTGCGTCAACTGGTCCAGGTGCCGGTCGCGCTGTTTTTCCGCGTCGGTCATGGCCCGCTTGCCATGCTTTTGCAGCAAGTAGGTATGAATCTGCCGCACTTCCAGCGAGCTGTAGATCGACGCCACATCCAGCAGCGCCATCAAGCCATCGGTGGCGTGGTCACGGGTATTCATCAACACCTGGGTCGCACGCACGCCCACCACCTGAAAGCCCATCGCTTCGAAATACGGCACCTTGGCCACCGCGCAAGTCAGCTCGGCATGGGGATAGCGGCCGACCATTTCCCGCAGCATCCGCCGGGCCACGCCCTGGCGCCGATACTCGGCCTGCACCGCCATGTACGCCACGCCACACGCCTCGGGATCGTCCTGCACCGGCAGGTACAGCAAAAAGCCGATCACCTTTTCCGGGTCGTCTTCGTCAGTGGCAACGATCAACTCCACGGCAATGCCTTTCTCACCGTTCAACGCTTGCAGATACAGGTGCACCTCATAGCCGATCGCGTACTGATAAAGGTTGTACAGCAGGTTGCTTGGCGGGATCGCGACCATGCTGATGTCGGTCAGGTTGTCGACCACCATCTGCAGGATCTGGCTATTGACGTGCTCGGGGCACGGAGTCTTGAAGTGGCTGATCAGGGGCATTGCGGTGACAGGCTCCGGGAGGCAAAGGCGGCCTATCATAGCGCGCCTGACACCTGCGCGGTGGGGGGAACCGGGGGGTGAAGGCCCCCAACATTGAGGATTCCCACCCACTGCGGCGCGATAACCGCCACCACAGCCATCAATCTTTTGATACAAAACGATTTTTCCTATCCCTCGGATCCACTCGCGATTGGCGCAGCTCTTGCAAAGAGCGAATTGCGAACGTCAGCCTCACCGGCGCGCCCCCGAGGAAATACAATATGAAGAGAATACCTGATCTCAAGTCGCTCGGCCTTTTCAGGAAACCGGGCATCGCCGCTGTGATGCTGATCAACATCAGCCTCGGCAACGCCAACGCCGTACCGCTGGACGATGTCAGCCAGCCACCGCCGACCGACCCCTCGGCGTTTACCAATCCGCCGGCCGACCCCAAGGCCGCGCTGGATGCCATACTGGCCATGCCACCCGCCTTCCAGGGCGCCATCGCCCTGCCCAATGGCGCCTTTGGCACCCGCAACACCACGACAGCGACCGACAACGTGCTGCCACCAGCCCTGCAGACGTCCTTCAAAATCCCCACCAATGGCAAGCCCAGCCCATTGTTCGGGGCGCAGCCGTACACCCAGCAACTGCTGCTGTTCGAAGAATTCGGCACGGAAAAACTCGACCCTTCACTGCCGGCACCGCCCATGACCTTCCCGGTTCCGCTCGCCGGCCCGGCGCCCACGCAGGACCCGAACAACATCGCCCGCAGCGGCCCTTCACCCTCGGCGCTGGAAGCCTTCATGCGCCAGCCAGGGCTGTACCCGTTTCCGTCGCAGTACTCCAACGTGCTGGACCGCAACCCGTGGAAAGCGCAGATCGAAGCCTTCCTCAACCGCCATCCGGTCGGCTCGCCGGCCGAAGGTCGTCCGCCAGGAAAAGGCTGGTCGCACCAGCGCTGGAACGAGTTTTACCCACAGGTCGCCTTCAAGACCGTGCAAGCGGGCGCCCAACTCAACAGTGGCATGCGTGACCGCCGCCAGTTGCACAACTACGCCGTCGGTGAGTTCGGGCCTGGCGGGCTCTACTACCAGACCTCGGAAACCCCGGCCATATTGGGCACCACCAAAGGCATAAATACCCGTTTTCACCCCAACATGCCGATTCAGAACCACAAGGCGCTCTGGACCTTCGACGGCACTTTTCCGCCAAAACTGCTGATGGTGCGCTACGGCCAACCGACGCTGATGCGTCACTACAACGCCCTGCCGATCGATCCGTCGGCCAACATGGGATTTGGCCTGCACACCCTCACCACCCACGAACACAACGGCCACACCCCGGCCGAAAGCGACGGCTTTGCCAATGCGTTTTTCTTTCCGGGGCAGTACTACGACTATCGCTGGCCAATTCAACTGGCCGGTTATGACACCATCAACACCAGCGCCCAGGATCCGCGCGCGGCGTTCCCCTGCGCCCCGGGCGAAACCCTGTTCGTCAACGATGCCACTCCGGGCCTGAAGACGTGCAACAACGGCAGCATCAAGATCCGTGGCGACTGGCGTGAAACCATGAGCACCCACTGGTTCCATGACCACATGAACGGTTTCACCGCACAGAACGTCTACAAGGGCAACGCGGTGATGATGAACTACTACAGCGCCCTGGATCGCGGTAACGAAGCCTTCGAAGACGGCGTCAACCTGCGCCTGCCCAGCGGTTCGGCCCTGCCCTGGGGTAACCGCGACTATGACGTCAACCTGATGGTGGCCGACAAGGCCTGGGATCAGAACGGCCAGCTGTGGTTCAACCCGTTCAACACCGACGGTTTCCTCGGCGACCAGGTCCTGGTCAACTGGCAGTACCAGCCGCGCCTGAATGTGCGCGCACGCAGCTATCGCTTCCGCATCCTCAATGGCTCGGTGTCGCGCTACTTCAGGATCGCGCTGGTGCGAGAAGTCGCCGGCAGCGGTGGCGAATTCCCCGGCCCGGCAGGTTCCGGCGTGTCTTACTCCCGTGTGCCGTTCCACATGGTCGGCAATGACGGCAACCTCATGGAACATGCCGTGCCGTTCGACGGCAGCATGGACCTGGACGGTGACGGCGACATGCAGAACCACAACGCCATCCTGCCCACCATGGGTATCGCCGAGCGTTACGACATCATCGTCAACTTCGCGAAAAACGGAATCAGCGTCGGCGACAAGCTGTACTTCGTCAACCTGCTGGAGCACCAGAACGGCAAGGGTCCGGAGGCCACCGTGCTGAGCCTGGCCGATGTCCTGTCCGGGAAGTACAAAGCGGTGCTCAAGCAGGGCAGCAAAGGGCTGGAATGGGACAACGGCGACCCGGGGGTGGGCAAGTTCCTGCAGCTGGTGGTCAAGCCCTATGCCGGCCAGGACGTGAGCATGAACCCCGCCGACTACGAACCCGCCAAACCGGGCAAAGCGGCCGGCAAGACCATGCTCCCGCTGACGATCAACCGCGACGATCCGGCGATGCAGGCCAAGCTGAAGGTGGCACGCCATCGCGAGTTCATCTTCGGCCGCTCCGACGGCACCGACGAAGCCCCCTGGACCATCAAGACCGACGGCGGTTTCGGCTACCCCATGGACCCTCGGATCATCAGCGCCGCTCCGCAACTGGCCAACGGCCCGACCGATGCCGGGTTCTCCGGCGACGGCACCATGGAAGTGTGGAAAATCAAGAGCGGTGGCAACGGCTGGAACCACCCTGTGCACGTGCACTTCGAAGAGGGGATCATCCTCCACCGTGACGGCAAGGCGCCACCAGAATGGGAAAAATGGGCACGCAAGGACGTCTATCGCATCGGCGAGGGCATCGACAGTTCGGTGGATGTGGAAATGGCGATCCGCTTCCGCGAATTCGCCGGGACCTACATGGAGCACTGCCACAACACCCAGCACGAGGACACCTCCATGCTGCTGCGCTGGGATATCGAGCACCCGGGCCAGTTCCAGTTGATGCCAACGCCCCTGCCTGGCTGGGACGGCGTCAACTACGTCAACTCCGCCGCGCTGCCAACCTTCCGCACTGGCGATACCCGTAACAACGACGGCGATAACAAAAATCCGATCGCCAACCCCGACAGCGCCATCAGCAACAACGGCCAACCAGTGCCCATCAACGTCCTGGCCAACGACTCCGACCCTGACGGTAACGTGCCCCTCAAAGTGGTGGGCCTGGAGCAACCGGACTCCGGCAAGGGCACGGTCAGCACCGATGGTCTGCGCGTGACCTACACACCACCGGCCACGGTCCCCGCGCCGTTCACCGCGACCTTTACCTATAAGGCCGCCGATGCCAAGGGTGCGGAGTCGGCACCGACGACGGTGTCCGTGGCGGTCTCGGCAGGTGTCGTCGAGAACCTGATCGTCACCAGCGCTACCGTCACCGCCCGCAGCAACAGCCGTTACTACTGGGTCCTGTCCGGCACCACCTCGCGTGGCACGGGCAATACCATCACGGCGACTGCCACGACCACCTCCGGTCCAGTGAGCCTTGGCACCGCCACCCTGACGCCGACGGCGACAGGCGCACGCTGGAATATAGCGGTGACCACCACCGGCAGTGGCCCGTCGCCTAACCCGACGGCGACCGTCACATCGGCCTTCGGCAAAACCGTGACGGTGCCAGTGCACTAGAGCGGATTGATCGACGCCCGGTCCATGCAATGTGGATCGGGCGTTTTTCTTTTGCGAATCGCAAGGTGGTACCGAGGTGAGGTTTACTGACTATCGGTTCTATCGGCAAAGTGCCTGGCATTTGCGCTGACGGTCACCGCTGCGGCGCCACCATCCGAAAGCGGATATTGATCTCGTTGGACACCACACTGTCCGCCCACTCGCCTTCGCCGATCTTGAAGTCGTCACGCTTGAGCACCAGCTGGCCCTCGAAAATGCCGATGGCGCTCTCCGATTTCAGCAGCACCGGTACACTCACTTCGCGAGTAAGCCCCCGCAGGGAAAGCTTGCCGGTGATGGTGTAGCGGTTATCGCCCAGGGCCTTGATGGACGTCGACTCGAAGGTCGCCACCGGATAAGTCGCGGTGTCGAACCACGCCGTTTTTTGCAGCTCGGTGTTGGCGTCGCTGCTGCCGGCGTCGATGCTCTTCAGGTAGATGGTCAGCGCGGCATGGGCGGCGCCGGGGTTATCGGTGTCGAAGTCCAGTTTGGCCTTGAACTTGCCAAAGGTGCCGTAGGCTCTCGAACCCATCTGCTCATAGGTGAAACTCAAGGTGCTGGCCCTGGCGTTCACATCCTTGTATTCCACGGCTTCAGCGAACGGCACCAGGCCGAACACCAACGTGCCGGCCAGAACAACGCAACGCGCGGATCGAAGGTTCATGGCACTCTCCGGGAGGGCTCCCGTCTTGAGTTGGGGTGCCGCACAGGTCGGGTGGCATCAAATGACTTAAGCAAACAACCGGCGTTTATTCCACCTCACGCGGTGATTTGCGACCACCTGCCGATGGCCGTCAGCGCTACCCGCACTCCCCGCGTTGCCACGCCCGCTGCAACAGCGCGATCACCTCGGCATCCGAGGTCTGGGAAAAATCCATGTACCAATGCCCGATCGAAGTGAACCACTCGGGCATCAGCGGGCAGACCAGTTCATCCACCTCGTTGCGCAGCGCCTCCACCGTGTCGATCGGCGCCACCGGCACCGCCACCACGATGCGCAATGGCGCCTGCACCCGCAACGCCTGGATCGCAGCCCTCATCGAAGCACCGGTGGCCAGGCCGTCGTCGATCAGGATCACCACCTGATCCTTGAGCTGCACCGGCGGCCGCGTGCCGCGATAGACCTTCTCGCGGCGCAGCAACTCGCGGGTTTCCCGTTCGACCACGGCGTCGAACGCGGCGCGATCAATCGGGTGCACCCGCAGCGCCTGTTCATTGACAATCCGGATACCGCCGCTGGCAATCGCGCCCATGGCGTACTCCGGGTGGGACGGCACACCGAGCTTGCGCACCAGCATCAGGTCCAGGCGAACCTTCAGCGCCGTAGCCACTTCATAGGCCACCGGTACACCGCCACGGGGCAAGGCCAGAACGATGACATCGGCCCGCTGGGCGTAAGGCAGCAGCGGCTCGATCAAACGCCGCCCGGCCGCCGGCCGGTCTTGCAGGATGGAATGGGACAAGGGGCTCATGTAAAAACCTCCCCAGGCGAACACGCCTGTCGGTGAATCCTTCCCCCACTGATGAAGTACCCGACTTTCAGTGTGCACCAGACAACAAACACCACTGCCCTTGTGGGAGCGGGCTTGCTCGCGAAAGCGTCAGCACAATCAACATCTACACCACTGAACCACTGCTATCGCGAACAGGCAATCAAAAAACTGCCTACACCAACCGCTCGATCTTCTGATGCTGCCACACCAGTTTGTAATACAGCGTCTGCAACACCAGCATCCCCAGATACGCCACCGGAAACGCCATCCACACCCCTTGCAGCCCGAACTTCGCATCCAGCAGATATGCCGCCGGCAACTGCACACCCACCACGCACACAATGGAAATCGCCACCGGCATCATCACCGTGCCGCTGGCACGCATGATGCCGCCGATGATCGCCTGGAAGCCGAACACCAGCAGGCTCCAGAGCATGATGTGCAACAGGTGCTGAGCCATGTTCCGCGTCGCCTCCTCAGTAAGGAACGACGCCAGCAACCAATGCGACAGCAAATACCCCAGCACCACCAGGCCACCGGTCAGGCACACATTGATCATCAACCCCGTGCGCAAAATCGGCCCCATGCGCTCGATGCGCCCGGCCCCGATCGCCTGCGCCCCGAGGATCGACGCGGTAATCGCAATCGACAGCGCCGGGAACTGCACGTAATTGACGATCTGCGTCACCGCGCCATACGCCGCCGTCGCCTGGGAACCGTGCTGGTTCACCAGCGCCAGAATCACCAGTTCCGACAGCGACAACACCACCATCTGCAAGCCGGTGGGCAACCCGATGCGCAGCACCTTGCCGAGAATCGCCATGTCCAGCTTCATCGCCGCAAAGAACTCCCGATCCGGCGCCAGCGGATGGCCCTTGCCAATCAAGCGCCACGCCAGCAACCCCATCGCCACCAGGTTACCCACCAACCCGGCAAACGCCGCACTCTGAATCCCCATCGGCGCAAAACCCAACCACCCGCGAATCAACGCCGGCGTCAGCGCCAGCCCAACAATGGTCGACACCACCAGCGCCAACAACGGCGACAAGGTATCGCTCACCCCACGCAACAACTGCGTGAACAACACAAACACCAACAGCGACGGCATGATCCACAACATCACATGGGCATACGCCACCGCATCGTCCAGCACATCCGTCGGCGTCCCCAACCCCACCAACGCCGACCGCGCAAACACACTCCCCACCACCGCCGCCACCAACCCGATCAATACCCCCAATAACAACGTCGCCCCGGCAATCGCCTTCACCAGATGCGCCTCCCGCGCACCCCACGCCTGCCCGATCAACACACCAGCCCCCGCACCGAGGCCGATGACCAGGGCGATGAAGAAAAACACGATGGGGAACATCCCCGACACCGCCGCCAGGGCCTGGGTGCCGAGCATCTGGCCGATGTAGACGCTGTTGACCGTGCCGGACATGGATTGCAGGAAGTTCGACAGGACCATCGGGGCGAGGAACAGCAGGTACGTTTGCCAGAGGGGGCGTTGGGGGGTTGCAGTTTGCATGAGCGAAGGTCCATCTCGACGGCAGGAGCGATGATTAAGGATAGCGTTGGTGGCTGAAACCAAACGGCAGTGAACATCTCAGGTCTGTGTTTGTATTTCCAGCGACGTGATGTGAAAGGTCTGAAGTTTCATCGTCAAAGGTCCTACACAAAGCTCGGAATGCCTCACCTTCCCGCGCTGATCTCGTGCGGCTTATAGTCGGCGCCGTCGCCCATTATGGCGATTCGGGTTTGGCGACCTGACAACAGAGAATGACCGACTGACGGCCTTGAGCCTATCTAACAGAGATCATTCAAAATGAATCGATACATGCCCCTCACCGGAATCGACCTGGTTCCGGCTTCCCTGCTCATTGATACCGAAGCGCCACTAGACGTGCTGCAAGCCATGGCGGACTACCGTATTCGTACGGTTACGCAGGTGTTGGAGAATATTGCCTTCCGGGCCGAGATTGGTTGCGACACGGTGGTGCTGGCGGACTTTTCCAAATTGCTGGTTATTCCGTTGAGGGATGGTTGTGATTTGATGGATGTGATTGGGCGGCGATTGCGGGCGCAGGCGACGGAGTGAATGAACGGGCGCTGAAGGCGCCCGTTTTATTGCTGGTCCAGAAAGGGTTACCCGTCAGCCTTGATTCGAGGCCACGAAAAACCAATCAGGCGAAGATATTCAATATGCCCGTAACAAAGAGAAGAGCCGCTGCGGCAGCGGCTCAACCTGGGAAACCTTCGATGAATTAAACGACTGGACAAGGGAACCGGACGACCACGAAATGATGGCTACTGTCACCGTTCTCTGGCACCTGCGTTCAGGCACTTGGTACTGTCAATCAAAGGTATATTTGCCTTCGAGCATGAATGCCGGCTCTCTCCAGTTGGGTCCCCTCACAACTCTGAGCCCATTGTTTTTTATAAAACCGGCATCACACATTTTCTTGACAAGATTCAATAGCCCTATGTTGTTCTCCACATGCGCCCAGTTAGCCCGATTATAAAGGCCATCAAGCTGAGGAAAAGAAATACCTAATTGATTTTTGGTTACAAACAGAATCACCTCTTCAGGTTTTTCGTTAAGTATGATGGTTGCAATGACACTCATTATTTTAATCCTCCAAGTTCCTTGCACTCTCGTTCCCTTTGTTTTTCATCCGCTTCTATAGCATCAGGTGTATAGAGCAGTTCAAAAGCGTCCTTGACTTTGTAGTCCTCCAGCGTCGCGGCGTGAGTGTTGTTCCAAATAACACCGTCGTCATTCGGATCTACACCATCAACCACACCTAATGCTCTGAAACGCTCCAGCTCTCTGATTTCATGAGTATAGAAGCGTTTGTCCATATCAGTGATTACCAATTTACCCAACAGAATTTTTTTCAAGCGTTCAATCATGATGGCATTGGCATCCGAGGGCCCAAAGCGTCCCGTATGTAATTTTACCAGGTCAATACCCGCTTGGGTCACGGTAGCACTTGTCCAATCGAGATCGAGGATTGGGCCTCCGGCTTTGGCGGGATTGAAAAATCGACCGCTGTATTTTCCCCTTGTGGTAGCTCCTTTATAAGGACTATTAAAAACAACGTAGATTGGCGGCAGGCCGCTTTCAATCGGAAAGCAGTAAATGCAATCCCTGAAATCAGGCAATTCGAACGCGGGTAAGGGTTCAGGCTGCACAAGCAATGGCGACAGCGTAACTCCAGTGTAAGTCGGTACTTGCGCAGGTCGGGCGGGCGAAGTTGTCGAGCTGTCTCCCAAGTGAATAATGGGAAAACTGAGGATAATGGGCGGTGTATCGTTTGACGTGAAACTGTAGGCGCTGGTCGTTGGATCGAATGCCAATGCTCGCACCGGCACTTTTGCCGAGACACCCCCTCCAGCCGGGGTTGCAACAAGTGTGTATTGGTTAAAGTCGCCAAAAATCCGATAAGGAAGGTCAATGGCTCCTTCGGCAGCGGCGATTTCATTCAGGTTTGACGGCAGCTTTGGCAAAAAAGTGCTACCGGGTAGTGTAAGAACTGTTTGAGGAAAGCGTTCGCCGTTAGCAAGAGCAGGTGAATAGAACAAGGCCCCGATCCCAACAGCTGTGGCCCGACTGATAAGTGCTTCCCCCAACCTTGCCAACAACTTGATGCCCCCATGGATCACTGCCCTGAAGGTCCAACCTTCGGCAACATCGATGGCAATGGCACCTGCCACAGTTCCCGCCTCTATGCCATTACCAATGGGTAACCTGTAGGTGTAAGCGACTTCGCCCCTTGCCAAGGCGCGATGGATTGCAGCGTCTGCAGTTGTGGAAGCGTCCTCCAGAATGGGGATGGCTTCGACCAGGATTCGTTTAACGTAGGCGGCAGTTAGCGATAATAGGTATTCTTCATAAAAGCTTTGTCGCACTGCCATATCGTCTTCTGCATCCGCATTCGATGCAAATACCTCGGCACTCATTTTTCTGTCTAGCGACAATGCGTCTAAACCATTATATAGTAGTGCATCGTGCCAACTTCTATGGATTCTGGCCCTTTGCAGAAGTTCTACGATGATCGCTTTCTTTTTTAAGGCAGTTTCCAACGCATTGAGTTCCTGCCCGTCAATGGCTGCGACTATACGTTTTCCTAGATAATCTCGAACATTCGGTGTAGCACCAGAAAAAACACTCGTTATCTGATCGTGCACCGAAAGCCCTATCGCCACCAACTTTTGGTATGCGTTACTGGTGTTTTTGACATCCTCAATACTATGCGGCGTAGTAACCGCCGGGACAGTCCCATCCCAAAACAAAATACTATCGAAGCTTGAAGGAAAAGCCTGGGCTTCCGCAGCTTGAATCGGCCGAGACTCAGATGTCATTAAAGGTGAATAATGAGTAACTGATTTTTTCATATAGCACTCCATGCAACAACATTAATTCCATAAAATAGACAGAACAAAAGTTATGCCGCAACAAAGTAGCAATTTCAATACTTCAATATTTACTGCATACATCATGCGCAAAAGATGACATCCGACTTAAGCAACTTCTGCGGCTTCCAGCAAAACCCTCACAGCAAAAACGCCAATTCAATCTGTATATACGGGCTACTAAACCAAAGGAACTGATTTATTTTCACGATGTTCTTTAAACAATGGCGAATGTCGTGTTCGGGCGGTTACGCAGGTATTGGAGATCACTGCCTACCGATCCGAAATCGGTTGCGACACGGTGTGTCGTGGTCGGATTTCTCCAGACTGTTGGCCATCCCGTTGCGCGATGGTTGTGATTTGATGGATGTGATTGGGCGGCGATTGCGAACTCAAGCTGCGGAGTAACTACATATGGCGCCGAAGGCGGCGACGATGGCGGTCCCCCAACCAGCCCCTACCGCGAACGGATACCAGAAGGTCTCTTGCTTGAGTTTGCTTTGTTCCGCCATGAATTTGCGGGTTTCGGCCATGAACCTTCGGATTTCGCTCAGCGCACATTCCCCAAACGCCAAACGACCCAGCCCACAGTCAATTAGCTAAACTTCATCAGTAACCCACTTCGCGAATCCCTGAAAATTCAGGAGGCGAACCATGAGCAAACAACCGCAACCCCAAAGCCGCTCCAACCCCCAACCCAGATCCCGTCCACTTGTACCGAACCTGCCGAGCAAAACCGGCAACAAGTCCGGTCGCTTGCGCAGCAACTACCCACCGAAGAAATCGTAATTGCCCTCGGAGTACGACAGGCTTTGCAATGGAGCCTGTCGTGCTCTCCGCCAATTCAGCATTAATTGCCTCTATATCGGACATTTTTTTCCACGTGCGACGTCGTACCTGCCAAGAATGATGGCCAAGGGCTACGATCTCCACGGCGTCTCAAATACAACTCGACCATGCCGCCAACAGATTCGCATCCCTGACTCTGAAAACGTCTGCCCCCTTAACGTACCCAAGCCTTCGCGATGTCCCGTGTTGCCATAACCCCTGCTTTTTTCTGGCTCATTTACATGGAGTAAGCGTACATGCCCTTCCCCCCTCGTTTCCTAGACCACTACCGCAAAGCCGACCGCATCATGCTGGGCCTGATCTGGCTGATGTTCGTCTTCGCGGTGGGCCTTGCGTTCTGGCACGACACGTTCAAGCAGGCGTTGCTGGTGGGTGGCGGCACCAGTGTGCTGTTGACGCTGTTGTATCGCGCCATCGGCGGGTCGCGGTGGATGCGCTGTTTGCTGGGCGTTGGCCTGATGGTGATGGCCGCGCTGCATATCAATCAGGCCGAGGGAGTCATTGAGTCGCACTTCGGGATTTTTGCGTTGTTGGCGGTATTGACGTTTTATCGGGACTGGCTGCCGATCCTGGTGGCTGCGGTGACGATTGCGCTGCATCACGTGGTGTTTCATGTGCTGCAGCATCAGGGATTTGCGGTGTATGTGATGGCGCATCACGGTGGCTGGACGATGGTGTTCGTTCACGCTTTTTACGTGGTGATGGAGACGGTCGCGCTGCTCTATCTGGCGGTGCATAGCCAGGCCGATGCGGTGGAGAGCCAGGACATGCTGGACAAGATGCTCGCCACCACGTCTCAGTTCACCGGCGGTGCCGGTCAGGGTGACAAGGCGCGGGTGCATGTGTCGCTGGCCCAGCGGTTCGATCAGTTTTTGATGCAGATCACGGCGTTGGTGGACGGTGTGGTGCGTGACTCTCAGGGTTTGGGTGAGTTGGGCCAGGAGTTGGCCAAGGCCAGTAACACGCTGGAGAAAGGCGCGAAGCATCAGTTGACGGAAATCGCCCAGATGACCGGGTCGATGCAGCGCATGGGCGATGCGATGGAGCACATTGCGGTGCATGTCGAGCATGCCGTTGAGCATGCGGGCCAGGCCACTGTGCAGATCACCCGCGGGCAGGAAAGTGTGAACCGTGCGCAGCAGGAGATCACTCAGTTGGCCTCGCGTCTGGAGGGCACCAATGAAACCGTGCAGGTGCTGGCCGGGCAGGCACAGCAGATCGGCAAGGTGCTGGAGGTGATCAGCAGCATTGCCGAGCAGACTAATTTGCTGGCGCTCAACGCCGCCATCGAAGCCGCGCGCGCCGGCGAGCAAGGCCGGGGCTTTGCGGTGGTGGCTGATGAAGTGCGCAGCCTGGCGCAGCGCACGGCAGTGTCCACCAAGGAAATCCGGACCATCATCGAGGCCTTGCAGCAAGGCAGCCGCAAAGCCGTGGAGGCCATGCAGGACAGTCGCGAAGGTGTGGAGCGTTGTGTCGAGGACAGTCAGTTGGCGGCGGCGATGTTGCAGGCCGTGGGCAGCGACATCTCGCAGATCGATGAGCTCAATGGACGGATTGTGACTACCACCCGCGAACAATCCACGGCGAGTTTCGAGATCGTCGGGCGCTTGCAGTCGGTGCAGAGCATTGCGCAGAACACCGCGAATGACGTGGAGACGCTAGCGTCGAGCAGCCGGCGCTTGCCGCCTATTGCCACGCGCCTGGATGCACTGGGGCGTACTTTTCATCAATGACGGAGCCGTGGTCTGTATGAACAATTGTTCATCGTGCAGATCACGGCCTTGCGCCTATTGATGTAGCGGCCACCTCTGAACCGGAGCTAATGGTTTATTCGCAATCTGCTGACAATCCCATCACATTTCGCCCGATAGCCTTGTTGCTCCAGCCGCTTCTCCGTCGCCACGGTGAGCGCAACGTGCGAAACAGTGATGAAAAATTCGTTAGTCCGGTTTGTGAAAAGTGACCAGGGTGCGCTGATCCTCTTGCTTGGCGTATCTGCGCTTCTATTGCTGTTCGGATTGGGCGCAAGGGAGCTTTGGGGGGCGGAAACGCGCTGGGCGAATATCGCGTTGCAGATGTTGCAGACAGGCGATTATTTCGACCCTTACCTCAAGGGCATGCCCTATTACGACAAGCCGCTTCCGTCCTATTGGTTGATTACCGCCACTGCCCATCTGATGGGTGGCCTCGGGCACTGGTCGCTACGCCTGCCTTCGGTTCTGTCGGCGTGGTTGAGTGTCTGGCTGGTCTACCTGATCGGTGAACGGCTCTATGGCAAAGGCACCGGTTTGATTGCCGGCTGGTTTCTGGCGACGACCTTCTTTTTCGTGTTCTGGGCGCGGGTCGCCACGGCAGACGTGCTGACGGTTTGCGGTGTGCTGGCGGCAGTGTGGTGGTATTGGCGCGGCCCGGATGACACGCGCCTGAGTCGATACTGTGTGTTTTTCCTGATGCTGGCACTGACCTCGCTGTTCAAGGGCTTGATCGGGTTCATCCTGCCGGGGCTGATGCTGTTGCCGCATCTGCTTGGCGAGGGACGCTGGAAAAACCATCTCAATCCACGTCTGTTCCTGGCGATGCTGGTGGGCGGCGTGGTCTACATGCTGCCGTTCATGTTGTCGCAACGTTATGGCACGCCGACTTTTGGACCAAGTGGACTGGGCCTGGTGTTTCAGGAGAACGTGGTTCGATTCTTCAAGCCCTTCGACAACATTGGCCCGATCTATACCTATCTGCTGTATCTGCCGGTCTATACCCTGCCCTGGGCGCCCTGCTGGATGCTCGGCCTGTGGCTGGCAGTGCGAGGCTGGAAGCACACCGAAGCCAACGTTCGCTGGCTGATCCTGGGCCTCGGCCTGCTGTTCCTGTTCTTCACCGCCAGCGGCAGCCGGCGCAGCTATTACGTGTTGCCGCTGGTGCCGTTTGCGCAATTGCTGGCGGCCTGGTGGGTCACTCGGCGCATGGCCGCACGTCAGGCGGCCGGCAAAGTCAGCGGCCCCGGCTGGACGAAAGGCATTGCCGGGGCAGCCGGGTTCTTGTTGTTGATCCTTGGCGTTGTCTACCCCTGGACCAATGGCGGTGGCGGCGGAGTCATGCAGTTCACCCAGGATGTGCGCGCCGAAGCGATCAAGACGGCGCCATGGAACGAATGGCGCATGGTGCTGGTGGATGTCGACAACAAGCTGCCCATGTACCTGCAAAATCACGGCTCGCCGTTCTACTACGTGCTCCCGGATTCGGACATTCCACAAACCGGCGGCAGCGCTGCGCTGATGGCGTGGCTGGAAAAGAAAAGTGGCGAGACCTGGAATCCGGACCGCACGATCATCGTGGAGCAGTACAAGGACATCCATCAATTGCCGCTGGATTATCTGACGGCCGACCATCAGTTGATCACCACCAAGCCCAACAACGGCGCCCGGTTGTTCCATTCAACAGAAAATGGCAGTGCCGCCTTCATTCCCCATGGGAAAACGGCGGTGACCGGGCAAGCGGTAACGCAGGCATTGGATCAATGATGTATTGAGGTGAGCTATCAACAAAAACGGGCGCTTAAGGGGGCGTCCGTTTGTTTAGGTGCGAAAGTCCACTGGTCGCGGCAATATTGCTCTACAGATTCAATAAAACTACATTTGAATCTACAGATTCAGATAGAGCACACAAACATGGCCGTCCCCATCCAAGCCCAATCCTTCACAAAAAACCAGTGCGTCACCGGCCTGCGTGCCGCGGTGAGCATTCTGGAAAAGTGGAAGGCCACCGGCGATCAGGCCTGTCGCATCCTGCGCATTTCCCGCAGCACTTACACCCGCGCCCGTCAGCGTGACCCGGATTGGGCGGTGGCGCTGGATGCGGACCAGATGCAGCGCATCAGCTTTGTGCTGAACATTCATGCGACGTTGCGGCTGGTGTTCGACAACCCGGACAACGTGTATGGCTTTGCCTCGATGGCCAACGACAACGAGTTTTTCAACGGGCGTTCGCCGCTGGAGATCATGGCCCAGGGCGACATGATTTCGCTGTATGAAACCTTCCGCCGCATCGACATGTTGCGGGGGGCGCAATGGTGATGGCGAGTGAGCTGACGGTGTTTGCCGGCCAGTCGTTGCAGGCTTATCGCCTGGTCAATTCGAAGTTTCCGCCCATTGCGTTGTTTGATGACGTGGCGGACGCGGATGAATTTGAAGTGTTGTTCGAGATTCAGGCGCTGACCAATCCGCGGTTGAAGAATGAAGTAGGTCAGCTTGAGTTGATTGCGCGCAGCGAGATTCCGTTCGGGATTGCGGGTTGCTCTTACGCCATCGCGCCGTTTACCCATGTGAATCCGGCGGGCTCGCGTTTCAGTGACGGCAGTTTTGGTGTGTTGTACCTGGCGGATTCGATGGAAGCGGCATTGGCCGAAGTACGGCATCACCAGGCCCTGTATTGGTCGAAGGTGCCGAGCCTGAACTATGAGCGCTTTGTGTTTCGCGGGTTGGCGTGTGCGTTTGGCGATGGCGGGATGAAGGACGCTGCGGCCCTGCCGATAAGCGATCCGGTGTATGCGCCGGACGACTACAGCCATTCCCGAGTCCTGGGGCGGTCGGTGCGGGACGCCGGTTGTCCCGGTCTGCGATATCACTCGGTGCGGATGCCGGGCAGTCATTGCTGGGCGCTGATGACACCGCGACCGGTTTCGTCGATTGTGCAGACGGCGCATTACGAGATGGTCTGGAATGGGCAGATCACCAGTGTGAGCCAGATTAGTGAGGCTTGAGCCCCGTTGTCAGACACATGAAAACCTGTGGGAGCGGCGGTGCGGCGATCCGACTTGCTCGCGAAGGCGGCGTGTCAGTCGCTAACGATACTGAATGTGCCGGCCTCTTCGCGAGCAAGCCCGCTCCCACAGGGATCTGCGATCCATTGACTGCGTCGATAGTCACCATTGATTCAATGAAGTTCTCTTAAAAAATCTCCGGCGTAACATCTGCTCCATACCAACCCATAAGCACCCCGGAGCACACCATCATGAAACGCCAAACCCTCCTCAGCATCGCTTTCTCGGTTTTCGCAGTTAACGCTTTCGCCGCTACCTCTGCTCAACCTGTGGTCGCTGAAGGCGGCTCGGATCGTCTGATTGAAAGCCGTGTCGCCGAGGGTGGTTCCGATCGTTTGATCGAGAATCGTGTGGCTGAAGGTGGTTCGGATCGCCTGTTGGAAAAACGTGTGGCCGAAGGCGGTTCCGACAAACTGCTGCAAAACCGCGTAGCCGAAGGTGGCTCCGACAAACTGCTGCAGAACCGCGTCGCTGAAGGCGGCTCCGACAAGCTCCTGCAAAACCGCGTCGCCGAAGGTGGTTCCGACAAACTGCTGCAAAACCGTGTCGCCGAAGGCGGCTCCGACAAACTGCTGCAGAACCGCGTCGCTGAAGGCGGCTCTGACAAACTGCTGCAAAACCGCGTTGCCGAAGGCGGTTCGGATCGCCTGATCGAAAGCCGCGCTGTCTGAATGCAGTGCTTTACCGCAGGACTCAACGAAAAGCCCGGCCTCAACAGCCGGGCTTTTTCGTGCGGGTTATCAATTCGTCCGTAGCTCATGCACTTTCGCGTATCGCGAGAGACCGATCTTGATGCCGACCAGGATGGGCGCGGCAAAGACGAACAGCAGGGCCACGGCGAAGAATGCCGTATCGAAGGCAATCACCGTGGCCTGACCTGACACCGCTTTGCCCAGCAGGCTCGTGGCTGCCCGGCCAGCGGCCACCTGATCCATGCCCTTCCCTGCCAGCATCGTGGTTGTGGTCATCAGCCGTTCGATGAGCGCGTGCCCTCCCGGGGTGACGTTGGCGCCCAGGACCACGCCATTGCTGACCACCTGATGGTCGATCAAGGTCTGTAGCCCGGCGACCCCCATCAGGCCCCCCAACTGACGCCCTGTATTGAACAGGCCGATGCCGCTGGCCAGGTTGCGGCTGTTGAGGTGACTGAAGGCAATCAGCGTGATCGACAGAAACAGGAAGCCAAGCCCCAGGCCGCGCAACAGGATGGCCGCCATCATGTCGTCGCTGCCGCTTTCGCTGGTGGAGCCGGACAGCATCCACATCGCTGCCATGATCAGCAGGATGCCCAAGGGCACGGTCGCCACCGGCGGCACGCGGCGTACCTTGAACAGATAGGCGGCGATGAGCAGCGAACCGACAAAAAAACCGCCACTGGGCAACAGCAGCAAGCCGGCATCGGTCGGTGTGAAGGCGAGTACCGACAGGGCGAACGCCGGGATCAGGTAGGCGCTGCCGAACAGCGCGGCACCGGCAACGAAACTGACGCAAAAAGCAAAGGTAAAATCGCTTGATCTGAACAGGCTGAAGTCGAGCAGCCCCTGGCCGTTGGCCAACACCTGTTGGCCGAGAAAGACCAGCAGCGCGGCGCTACCGATCACCGTCAGCATCAGGATGCGCGGCTCCTCGAACCAGTCCCAGCGACTGCCCTGGCTGAGCACGTAGGTGAAACAGAACAGGGCTACAGAGAGCAGCGAGAACCCGAGCCAGTCGAACGAACGTTGCCGGCCCCGGGCAGGCACAGGGTGGTCAGCGATTAGCAAGAGGCCGGTCGCCGCCAGGGCCAGCGGCACCACGCTGAAGAAGATCCAGGTCCAGGACTGGCTATCGATCAACCACCCTTGCAGGGCTGGCGCGAGGGTCGCCGACGCGACCACCGCCGCCATGGCGAACAGGGCTTGCAGGATTGGCTGAAGCGCGCGTGGATAGCCACGAAAGATGATCGCCTGGCCCGCCACCAGCAGCGCACCGCCAGCGAAGCCTTGCAGGATGCGCAGTGTGATCAGCAACTCCAGCCGAGCGGTGATGGCAGCCACACCGCACGTCAGGCCCATGGCCAGGGTGGCGCCGATGATCACATTGCGCGCAGAAAATCGCTGCATCAGCCAAGGAGCGATCATGAACCCGATCAGCTTGAGTGCGATGTAGCCGACATCCAGCCAGGCGAACTCGTCGGGCGTGGCATAGGTGTCGCCGATGATGTCGCTGCGGCCGAGAGCCAGCACGGTGCTGGCGATCGCTTCCGTCAATGCCGCCAGCACGATGCCCGCGATGAGCAGGATGCCGGTCGACGGCCTGGCGTTGCTCATGACCCGGCCCCTTGCGATACCTCTACCCGCGCCGACAGCCCCGGCACGATGCGCCCCGGCAGCGGGTTGTCAGCCAGGCGGATCTTCACCGGAACGCGCTGCACGACCCGTACAAAGTTCCCGGTGGCGTTGTCGGGCGGCAGCAGGCTGAACGCCGAGCCACTGCCCGGTGCAAAGCTGTCGACCACGCCATTGAGTGCCGCATTGGGGTAGCCATCGACCGTGACGCGCACGTGCTGGCCGGGGCGAATCTGTTCGAGCTGGGTTTCCTTGAAGTTCGCCACGACCCACACATCCTTGACCGGCACGATATCGAGCAGGGATACGCCCGGCGTGACGAAGCGGCCGAGGCGGACCTGACGGTTGCCGACCACGCCGTCCACCGGCGCATGCACCACGGTGTGCTCGAGATCGATCCGGGCGAGATCGCGCGCGGCCTCTGCCTGGCTTACAGCCGCTACGGCCGCCCCTCTCTCGGCCACCAACACCGCGATGTTTTGCTGTTGCGCCTCGACCGTTGCCGAAGCGGCCGATACCGAGGCGGCGGCTCTGGATTGCGCCGTGCCGGTTTCATCGACCAGGGCCTGGCTGACCGCGTTGCTGACGATCAACTTGCGACTGCGGTCGTGGGTCTTGGTCGCCAGGTTCATGTCGGCGGAGGCCGAGCGTCTTTGCGCTTCGGCCTGCCGGATCAGCGCATGCTGAAGCTGGATTTGCGCATCGACATGGGTCAGGCGCGCCTGGGCGGCGCTGACATTGGCCTCGGCTTGCGCGAGTCTGGCGCGATAGTCGCGGTCATCGATCCGAAACAGCACATCACCGGCGTGCACGGTCTGGTTGTCCTCGACCTCCAGCGCCGTGACATAGCCGGCGACCTTGGCGGCCAGCGAGGTGACGTCCCCGCGGACATAGGCGTTGTCGGTCGAGGTCACGCCACTTGAAAACGCCAGCGCCCCCCAGGCCGCCACGACCACCAGGGCACTGACGCACAGCAACACGCCGATGGTCTTGCGCCGGCTACGTGGTACCACGCCGCCCGGGGTGCTGGTGCTGGCGGCAATGGCCGCGTTGTCCTGGAGCGCGTTCATTTTTTCATTTCCTGTGCAGTACCTGGAACTCCAGCAGCCACAGGGCGGCAGTGGTCTGCCGCCCGGCTGTCGAGCCCTCATGAGCGCGTTGATCGGCTCACTGTTTGATCGGTGTCACGAGTACCTTTTCGTCGGTGTCGAGGACGAACACCGCCAACAGGCGTGCAGGTTGAGTGTCGCTGGCGTTGGCGCTGACCAGGTGCACGGAGCCCGGTTCCTCTACGAAGTTTTCGCCGGTCTTGTAGATCTTTTCCGGCTGGCCTTTGACCTGGATGCGAAACGAACCCTCCAGCACCGTTGCATAGATGAAGGCCGTTTTCGGATGGGTGTGGCCCGGCGACGCGGCACCCGGCCCATACTCGACGACCACGCCCCTCATGCTCTTGCCGGGGATGTTGGGAATGGGACGGTCGAACACCACCGTCACCTTGCCGGGGGGCGGCTCGGCGGCCGAGGCGGCGCTGATCGAGAGCACTGCGAAGACGGCGGCCATCAGCAATCGGGTAACCATGGGATTTCTCCTGGATTCGTGGGAAATGTAAGAGTGCGATCCGTTACTGCGCTGTCGACCGGGCCAGCCAGTCGTCGAAGCGAATCGCCCCCAGACGTGCGTTCTTGCCGGTGACCAGCGATTGGTCATTGAGTACGGCCCCGAAGTAGCGCGCATGCACGTCCGGCACGACCTTGCGGCTATCCTGGGTCGCTTTCAGATAACGCCTGGCCAGTTCGTCGATCGGCATGGTTTCCGGGCCGCCGACTTCAACCGTGCCATTGACCGCTGCTGCCAGCACGACATCGGCCAGCGCCGCTACCACGTCGTCGGAGGCGATCGGCTGGATCAGCGCCGGCGAAGCATGAATTTCCTCGCCAACGGCGAACGACTGGACAATGCCGCCGGCAAACTCGGAGAACTGCGTGGCACGCAGAATGGTGTAAGGCATGCCGGACGCCTTGATAAGGGCTTCCTGCGCGACCTTGGCCCGGAAATAGCCGGTATCGGGAAGCCGTTCGCTGCCGACAATCGACAGGGCAACATGATGACGAACCCCGGCAGCGGCTTCGGCGGCCAGCAGGTTACGGCTCGACGTTTCAAAGAAATCGAGAACGGCCTGGTCCTCCCACGACGGCGCGTTCGCCACGTCGACCACCACATCAGCGCCATCCATCGCTTCGGCCAGGCCTTCGCGGGTGATGCTGTTCACGCCCGTGCTGGGGCTGGCGGCGAGTGCGTCATGGCCGCGCTCGCGCAGGGTGTTCACAAGTTTCGATCCGATGAGGCCGGAGCCTCCGATGACGACGATCTTCATGGTTTTCTCTCTCCACTTGTCGAACGCAACCATTGCGTTGGTGTGTAGGAGAGTGCCTGCGTGCAGGAGGGAAGTCCTTGTGCCGGGCTTGGATTTGCCTTGGAGAAAGCCTTGAAATACGTCCAAGGCAGAGGCTGTTCGTCCCACCCCTCTGGCGCGGACGGTGCAGCGGGTGTCGAGCTGCCGTATCATCCGTCACAGTTAACAGCCGCCAGCCGCCCGGGACACGGCGTTGAGGGCGCTTCGCCAGGGGATGCTCGATTTGCAATTCGCTTTTGAAGACTACGTACTCGATCAAAAACGCCGGGAGCTGACCTTGCGCGGGCAGGTCGTGGCCGTCGGACCGCAGGTCTTCGACCTGTTGCTGCTGTTCGTCAACAATCCCGATTGCGTCCTTGGCAAGGACGAATTGCTCAAGGCGGTGTGGGGCGGCCGGATCGTTTCGGAGTCAACGATCACCAGCCACATCAATGCGGTGCGCAAGGCCATTGGCGATACCGGTGAGGAGCAGCGCCTGCTGCGCACCGTCGCCCGCAAGGGCTACCGCTTCGTTGGCCGGGTCCAGGTCGACATGACCGGGGAAGCGAAACAGCCTGATATCGATGAGCGCTCGACCGCCGCCCCGGAACAAATCCCCTCCCCTACGCTCGTCCTGCCGGAAAAACCCTCGATCACTGTCCTGCCCTTCCAGAACCTGAGCGGCGATCCGGAGCAGGAATATTTCGCCGATGGCGTCGTGGAGGACATCATCGCTGCCCTGTCGCGTATTCGCTGGCTGTTCGTCATCGCGCGCAATTCGAGCTTCACCTACAAGGGCCGGTCGGTGGACGCCCAGGGTGTCGGCCAGGAGCTGGGCGTTCGCTACGTGCTCGAAGGCAGCGTGCGCAAGTGCGGGAACAAGGTGCGCATGACCGGGCAACTGATCGACGCGACCAGCGGGACGCACATCTGGGCGGAGCGCTTCGAAGGCACGCTCGACGATATCTTCGAGCTGCAGGACCAGATCACCGAAAGCGTCGTCGGCGCGATCGCGCCACAACTGGAACGGGCGGAAATCGAACGCGCCAAGCGCAAGCCGACGGAAAGCCTGGACGCCTACGACTATTACCTGCGCGGCACGGCAAAACTGCACAGCGGCGGTCGGGAAGCCATCGAGCAGGCGCTGCCGATGTTCTACAAGGCTATAGAACTCGATGCGGAATTTGCCTCGGCCTATGGCATGGCCGCCTGGTGCCACTTCTGGCGCAAGATCAATGGCTGGATGATCGACCGGCCTGCAGAAATCGCCGAGGGCATACGGCTGGCGCGTCTGGCGGTGGCCCTCGGCCGGGATGATGCGGTTGCACTGACGCGCGGCGGACATGCCCTGAGCCATCTCGCCGGTGAAATCGACAGCGGCATTGCCCTGCTCGACAGGGCGCGCCTGCTCAATCCCAACCTCGCCCCCGCCTGGTTTCTGGGCGGTATCCTGCGAGCGCTGCACGGTGAAACAGACGCCGCCATCGAGCATTTGAACCATGCCGTGCGCTTGAGCCCGCTGGATCCGGAGATGTTCAGGATGCAGGTCGGGATGGCGCTTGCGCATTTCTTCGCCGGGCACTTCGATGTCGCTGCAGACTGGGCGGAAAAGGCACTGGGCAACCTGCCCAGCCTGCTGCCCGCGGCGACGCTGGTAGCGGCCAGTCATGCACTCGGCGGACGAATGGACAAAGCGAAGTGGGCGATGCAACGCCTGCAAGCGCTGGATCCCTCTTTGCGCCTGTGCACCCTCAAGGACTGGCTGCCCATTCAACGGCCTGAAGACTTCGCCCGTTTCGCCGATGGACTGCGGCTGGCCGGCCTACCGGAGTGAAGGCCCCTGACCTGTACCTGTACCTGTACCTGTACCTGTACCTGTACCTGTACCTGTACCTTTACCTTTACCTGTAGGAGCGAGCTTGCTCGCGAAGAACTCAAGAGCACCACGATTAGCCAGTAGCCCCTCGTAATCGTTGACGACCTTCGCGAGCAAGCTCGCTCCTACAGGG
>NZ_JBGLYV010000075.1:0-28438 GCF_047304225.1 Pseudomonas sp. Pseusp3
GGTTCTGCGCTACGACCTGTAACCCTGGAACCCTTGTAGGAGCGAGCTTGCTCGCGATGGTCGTCAACGATGCCGCGTGTTTGCTGAATAAACACGGCGCTCTTGAGTCCATCGCGAGCTAGCTCGCTCCTACAACTACCCAGTCGCCGGCAATTGACCCAATTCAAGGATTGAGCCAGTTGCCGGCGCTGCCGGGTCAGTGGAACGGAAAGATGTAGTTCATCCATGCAGCCATGCGCAGAAGGATCTTGCGCATCATCGCGATGTGATGGAAATGCTGGCTGTACAACGCCGCCTGGCCGTAGGACCCGCCGGGCATCTGTTTGCTGTACTGGGCATAGTCGGGGTCGGTGATTTCAATGATCACCGGGACCCGGCCGGCCGGTGGTGAACCGGTGAAGCCGATCAGCGTGCCCGAAGGTTGAACCTGGCCTTCGGCGATGACCGAAACGACGGTTTTGACCTTGCCTTCGAACACTCTCCCGGGAATGCCGTCAAAGGCGACTTCGGCCTCGTCGCCCTCGGTCAGGCGCAACAGGCTGTTCTGGCGCATCCACGCGGCGAAGTAATGCCCTTCGTCAGGAATGAAGACCATCGAAGGGCGCAGCGGCAACTTGGTCGCCATCATGCCCGGACGCAGCGAAACATGGGTGACGAAGCCTTTGCTCGGCGCACGGACCGTGGTGTTGTCGAGTTCGTACTGCGCGTTGTCCAGTTGGGCCTTCAGGTCATCGCTGCGAGAGACCACAATGTCCAGTTCCCGTTGGGTACTGAAATTACGCTTGATCAGCTCGGTGATCCGGGCGCGATCGGCCTGGGCGGCAATCAGTTGCGCCTTGAGGGATCTGACCCGGTATTCGAAAGGCGCGGGATCGATGCTGAACAGCACATCGCCTTTTTCCAGGGGCTGGTTGGATTTCACCGGCACGTCGATCACCTGGCCACTGACCACGGGTATGACCGGAACCGATACGAAATAGGTACGCGCCACCTCGGAGTAGGGGTGGTTGTAGTTCATGGTGAAAATCAGCGCGCCGATGATCACGATCCCCCCCAGTACCGCTGTGGGCACCGTCCATTTGTTCAGGGGGATGCGGAAGATCTTGAAGATGGCAACGCAGAGTGCGGCATACGTCAGAATGAGTAAAAGATCCATGGCTCAGAGGCCCTCGCCGTGATTGTCCGTTGGCAGCCTGGTCTGTGCCGTGCCCGTCGCCGCCTCGAGGCGCTCGATCCGCCCTTGCAGTTCGGCGACCTGTTGTTCGAGGTGAACCACATGGCTTTTTGCCGAGTGTCCGTCACTGAAACCCCAGCCCCGGTCCTCTCGATAGGCCATCGCCCAGATCCACAGGAATGGCCAGAGCGCATGCAGGGTGAACAGGCTGACCCAGCCGGTGGCGTGGATCGCATCCTGGTGCGGGTGGTTGCGGTGAACGGAAATTTCATAGGGGATGTCATGGAGCACGATGATCCCGTAGAACAAGACGAGCCCGACAAATATCAGTATGCCCAGTGCGAAGTAATCAAGCATGAATCACTCCTTTTACAGCAGGTGACGTGTCCGCATGAGTGTAGCCGTTCAATCTACACTTGACGGGAACGCGGATATCCCGTTCGAACAACCGGTGCCTGGCCGAAGCGTCGACCGATATCGTGCCGGCAGATCCTGGCGAGGTGAATTCATGCAAACCAATGGTCAATTCGAAAGGGCGCCTGTACTTGACCCTGTCGAGCGCATTACCGAGGTGATCTTCGGCCTGCTGATGGCCATGACGTTCACCGGCACCATCAGCGTGTCCACGGCAGACCAGGCGGCCGAACGCACGATGATGCTTGCCGCACTCGGCTGCAATCTCGCCTGGGGACTGGCCGATGCGGTCATGTACCTGTTGCGCGCACTGGTCGAGCGCACGCGCCGGATCAAGCTGTACCTCGACCTGCGCACCGGCACGGACGCCGTGGCCGGTCAGGCGCTCGTTGCGCAAGTGTTGCCGTTGCAATTCGCGACGGCGGCCGGCAGCGAGGGCCTGGAATTGTTGCGCCGTCGGCTGCTCGAACAACCCCCCTTGCCGACCCGGGCCGGCCTCGACCGGAACGACTTCAAGGGAGCGCTTGGTGTTTTCCTGTTGGTGGTGTGCTCGACATTTCCGCTGGTGGTGCCGTTCATACTGCTCGACCAGACTGCACTCGCCATCCGCCTGTCCAACCTGATCGGGCTCGTGGTGTTGTTCATTGCAGGCTGGATGCTCGCCAGATACGCGGGCGCCACGCAATGGCAGGGCGGGGTGATCATGGCCGCCACGGGGGCCGTGCTGATCCTTGCAATCATTGCGCTGGGTGGATAACCACTGGGGATAATTCAACACACTAAAGACTCGTTCTCATTTACACTTGCCCTTCCATTTACGTCGGGCAGCCTGGTATGGATGTTCTTGCCACTATCCATCTTCATTTACTCAAGTGGGTGATCGAACCGGTCACCGGGCAGTTCCTGGGCATTTTCGACTTCAACGGTCGGCTCGGTCTATCCTTTCTCTGCATGTCTTACGGCATCGCTTATGGCCTGTTTCGCTGGCGCAAATCCCGGGGTTTGACCGACGCGCGCTCATTCGGGCAGTTCATTGGCGGCTGCCGGGTGTACCTGCATCGCTCGGCGCTGCTCGACTACCGCTACTACTTTGTTCTGGCCATCCTCAAGGTTGTCCTGGTGCTGCCCATCGTCGGCCTGGTCGATCCCTACGTCTTGCGTTCAGCAGACTACATCGCGTTCTTCAACAACCTGTGGGGCGCGCGTACGCAAGTGGAGGAGAACCTGACGCTGACCCTGCTCTATGGGCTGGGCGTTTTTCTGGTCAAGGATTTCAGTCATTACTGGGGCCATCGCGCTTTTCATTCGCGCTATCTGTGGGCCTTCCACAAAGTCCATCATTCGGCGCCCGTGCTGGTGCCGGCGACGGCCAGCCGCGTGCACTTTCTGGAAGAAGTGGTGGAAAAGCTCACCGACATCGTCTGTGTAAGCGCGTTTGCCGGTGTCTTCTGGTACGCCTGCGGCGGGGAGATCAGCCGCTATACGCTATTTGGCGTGACCTACATGGTGTTCATCTTCAATAGCCTGGCGGCCAACCTGCGCCACAGCCACGTGTGGTTTTCCTTCGGGCCGGTGCTTGAACGGGTGCTGAGCAGCCCGGCGCAACACCAGATTCATCACAGTGATGCACCGCGACACTTCAACAAGAACTTCGGCATCAATCTGTCACTGTGGGACTGGATGTTCGGCACGCTCTACGTCACGCAGTCCAGACCCGAGTCCATTCACTTCGGCACCGGTGAGCAGGATCACGAGCGTTACCTGACGATGCGGGGGTTGATCGTCACGCCGTTTGTGGACATCGCCCGCAAATTCTTCCCGGCAAAACGCCCGAAAGTACAACCTGAAAGGCGATCTGATCCGTATTTTTCAAGGCAATCTGCCTCTGTAACGGATACAGCTGCCAGCCCACAATAAGTCTTCGGTACGCCGTTGGGGCCGCGCAAGACGCCCCTGTACCGCCAATTCACAGTGTGGGAGGCCATATGGCCAAGATGACGATTTTTCTCGGCGGTTTCCTGGTGTTGACCATCCTGATCGGTGTGCTGGCGACGATTCCACCGGGGTGATTATCCCCGCCGGTTTTCGTCGACGGCCAGGCGCAGTTCGCGGTACGCCGTGACCAGTTGCTCAAGGCTGAACCCACGATTTCTCCCACTGGGGTTGGGCAGGACCCAGACCGACGCATTGCCGAAGGTTTTCGGTTGCAGGCCCCAGGCAATGTCCCGCTGACCGGACAGCGCGCAATAGGCCGCCTTGCCCAGAAACGCCACGAAACGCGGTGCATGGCGTGCGATTTTCTGTTCGAAGCCGGCGGCGGCGACGCTGAACTCGTGCAACGACAACTGATCCGCACTGGCCGTTGGCCGTTCGACCACCGCGGTCAAGCCGCATTGGTAGCTCAAGATCGTCCGATCGTTTTCCGGCCGCACTTGCTCGGGGGTAAACCCGGCGAGATGCAGCGTGCGCCAGAAGCGATTGCCGCGCCCCGCAAAATGGTGCCCCTGGGCGGCGGCAGTCATTCCGGGGTTGATGCCGCAGAAGATCACGGCCAATTGCCCGGCGAGGATATCTTCGAGTTTTTCACTCACCGCAGATCACTCTGATCGCCTGGCGTGCCAGCCTCGTCAGCTCGGCTCGGGATTTACCGGCCCGGGCACGTATCGAAATGCTGTGCAGCAGGGACGAGGCCAGCACGGCAAGGGCCGCCGGGTCGGCATCGCCTTTCAACTCGCCAGCATCTTTCGCCGCTTGCAGGCGAACTTCCAGATCGGCATCCAGCCGGCTCAACCGGTCGGACAGCACCTCGCGAATTTCCGCGTCCTCGACGGCTTCGGTGGTTGCCGTGCCGATGGCGAAGCAGCCACGGGGCTGGCCATCGCCGGAGAAGTAAATCGATAACTGCCCCTCATAGAAACGCTGCAAGGCCTCGGCCAACGGCAGCTCCAGGTCCGTCAGCGCCTCGTGCATGGACGCCGCGGCAAACTCCCAATATTGCTCCAGCGCTTTGATATAGAGCGCGTGCTTGTCGCCGAATGCCGCATAGAGGCTGGGGCGATTCATGCCGGCGGCGGTGGCGATGCTATCGAGCGACGCGCCGGAATAGCCAGTGTTCCAGAACACACCGAGTGCTTGCTGCAACGCTGTCTGCGGGTCGTATGCCCGAGGGCGGCCACGGCCTTTGCCCTCTGTCGATTTATTTTGTGCCATGTCGTACAAAATCCTTGTGGGAAGGTGGGGTGAGGGATATTCTTACACCATCGCACAAAATTAAGGAATCAGAAATTCCTTGATCCAGGGTTTGTTGTAGCCGAGCGCGAACTGAGTGTTGCGGCGACGAAACCGACGCGGTGGGAGCGATCCTCCTGGCCGCGCACGGGCTTGCTTGTTTCCAGCATTTATTGACTTCCGGGCCGTCGGCGCTTGCTGCCGACGCCTGCCCGATTACCCGGCTAAAGGCGTACTCGACCATGACCAAAGCGTTCGATATCCCGGCTTCACAGACCTTCGGGCAGCCTGGCCCCAACCCGGCCGACGCACCCACCAGAAAACCGCTGAAACAGACCTTGCGTCCCTGGCTGATGGTGGGCGTTCCCGTTCTCTTTGCGGCGCTGGGCTATGCCCATTACGTGTCGGGACAGGCTTATGTTTCAACCGATAACGCTTACGCCCGGGTGGCGAAGGCATCGATCAATGCGCGGATCTCCGGGCAAGTGGTGGACATCGCCGTCGAGGACAATCAGCAGGTCCACAAGGGTCAGGTGCTGTTCCGGATCGACCCGAAACCGTTCCAGATCGCCGTCGACCGCGCACAGGCACAACTGAGCGTGGCGCGGCTGCGTATCGACGGGCTCAAGGCCAGCTATCACCAGCAACAGGCGGAACTGCAATCGGCGAAAGAGTCGGCCGACTACGACCAGAAGGATTTTGCCCGCAAGAAAGCACTGGTCGCGTCCGAGTTCGTTTCGAAGTCGATTTATGAGCGTGCCGACACTGACGTGAAAGTGGCGCGGCAGCGGATCGCGTCCATCGAACAGCAGATCGCCAGCACCGTGGTGGCCTTGAACGGCAATCCGGACATCGATGCCGATAGCCACCCGACGGTTCGCGAGGCCAGGGCGCAGCTCGACGAGGCGCAGTTGTACCTCTCGTACACCACGGTGTATGCGCCGCAGGATGGCACCGTGGCCAAGGTCGACGACCTGCAGGTGGGCAACTACCTGAACAACGGCGCGCCGGCCTTTGCCTTGTTGTCCGGTCACGAGATCTGGATCGAGGCGAACTTCCGCGAAACCGATGTGACCCACATGCGTCCGGGCCAGGAAGCCACCATCCGCATCGATACCTACCCGGATCGCGTGTTCAAGGCCCACGTCGCCAGCATGAGCCCTGGGGCCGGGTCGGATTTCGCGCTGCTGCCACCGGAGAATGCCACCGGTAACTGGGTCAAGGTGACGCAGCGGGTGCCGGTACGGCTTGAACTCGACGAAGTGGACCCGGCGCTGCCGCTGTTCTCCGGGACCAGCGCCACGGTGAAGATCGACACCCGGTTTCGCAGCCCGTGGTGGCATCCGCTCAAGGCATTGCTGACCGCAGGTAACTTCTGATGAACGCCCAACCGATGGTAAACCCCGGTGGGGAGGGTGCGCGTTCGCTCAGGTTCGCCGCCTTGCTGGCGACCTATATGCAGTCGGCCAACCTGCCGCTGCCGAACTCGGCACTCAGGTTGATTCAGGGCAGCCTGTCGATGAGCGATGATCAGGCAGGGTGGATTTTCACTTCGTACCTGGCTGCCAGTGCGATCAGCATGCCGCTCGCGCAGTGGCTGGCCGCACGCTTTGGCTTGAAGCGGGTGTATCAGGCTGCGCTGGCGTTGTTCGTCCTTGGCTTGTTGCTCGCCACGACCGCGACGACGCCGCTGGAATTCGTGGGGGCGCGCATCATTCAAGGCATTGCCAGTGGCGTACTGGCGCCGCTGTCGATGGCGATTGCCACGCAAACCCTGGCGCAGGACAAGCGGGCAAAATTTGCCGCAAGCTGGACCGCCATCGTGCTGTTCGGCATCGTCAGCGGCCCGAGTATCGGTGGCTGGATCGCCGAGCATTTCGGCTGGCGGCCGATGTTCTACCTCAGCGTGCCACTGTCGGCGTTCATCTTCCTGGTGGCGGCGCTGTTGTTGACCGAGAAGAAGGCCGAGAAACCTCCGGCGTTCGATTTCTTCGGTTTCGGCACCTTCACCCTTGGCATGATCAGCCTGCAAATGCTGCTCGACCGGGGTGAGCGGCTGGACTGGTTCGCCGCGCCCGAAATCTGGCTGGAAGCCGTGGCGTCGGCACTGGGGGTCTACCTGTTCGTGGTGCATGTGCTGACCTCGAACGTGCATTTCCTCAACAAGCGCCTGCTCAAGGACCGCAACTTCGTGTTGTCGACGGTGATCTTTTTCGCCCTCGGTTTTGTGCTGTTGTCGACCATGGCCCTGACCTCGCCGATGCTGGACGAAATTCTCGGCTACCCGCCTGACACCACCGGCGCCCTGACGATTCCCCGTGGAATCGGGCTGGTGGGTGCCTTTGTGCTGATGGGGCGGCTGCCCGAGCGTTTCGACCGGCGCCTCTTCGTGGCGGCCGGTGTCGCCATGGTGATTTATGCCAACTGGCTGATGCTCGGTTATTCGCCGCTGATGGACGAGTGGCCCGTGGCTGTCGCCGGTGCGATCCAGGGCGCGGGCCTGGGCATCCTGATGCCGGCGGTGAGCAAGGTCGCGTTCAGTACCCTCGACCCCACGCTGCGCCCCGAAGGCACCGGTCTGTTCAATCTGGCCCGTGTCTATGGCAGCACGCTGGGGGTGGCAATCGTGCAGCTGTTCTTCTTCAACAACACCCAGGCGATGCACATGGCGCTGGCCAGCAACCTGACGCCATACCGCGCCGCAGCCCATTCGCTGACTTCGGCGCCGTTGCAGGTGCTGGGCGGGCTCAACGAAATGATCACTGGCCAGGCCGCGTTCATCGCCGTGATCGACCAGTTCAAGATCCTGATGGTGGTGATGCTGGTGGTGAGCCCGCTGGTGTTGTTTCTTCGCAAGCCGGTTGCGGCCAATTAGTTTTCGTGGAGTTTGCCAAATGAAATCCTGTGCGCTGGTCCTCAACCGCTACTGGATACAAACGAAGCTCGCGGTGTTGTCGGTGCTGGTATTGCTGACGGCCTGCACCGTTGGCCCGGACAATGAAACACCGGCGGCAAGTACGTCGCAGCACTATGACCGGCAAGCCGAGCAGCGTCTGGCCCAGGGTGCCGATCCACGGATCGACCTCGGCAGGACGGTCAGCGGCGATTGGTGGTCTGCCTTTCGCTCGCCGAAGCTCGACCACGTGGTTCGTCGCGCCATCGACGGCAACCTGGATCTGGTGGCGGCCGATGCCACGATCCGACAAGCCGCTTCTTCTGTTGCGGCGGCGCAGGGCGCGCTTTATCCGCAGGTCGATTTCGGCGCCGTGGCCGGCCGTCAACGGGTGCACAACGCCAAGGAGCCTTCCGTCTCCAATTTCTACGCGATAGGACCGCGGGTAGGGTTCGACCTCGATGTGTTCGGCGGCAACCAGCGTCTGGTTGAGCAAGAGCAGGCGTTTACCGACCTGCAAAAACACCGGTACGAAGCGGCCTACCTGACCCTGACCGGCAACGTCGCCAGCCAGGCGTTGCTGGTGGCCTCCGCCAACGCGCAGATCCAGGCCGTGGAAAAGCTGCTGGCCAATGACACGAGGAACCTTGAGCTGGTGCGCATGGCCCACCTCAATGGCAGCACCACGCAGATCGATGTATCGCTGGCCGAGACGCGGCTGGCGCAGGACCGCACGTTGTTGCCGCCCCTCGCTCAACAGCGTGATGCGGCACGCCACGCGCTGTCGATTCTGACGGGCAAGGGGCCGGCGGACTGGGTCGCTCCCGACTTCGACCTGAGCGAGTTTGTCCTGCCGTCGAACATGCCGGTGAGCCTGCCCTCGGAAATGGCCCACGACCGGCCGGATGTGCTGCAAGCCGAAGCTCAACTGCACATGGCCAGCGCGGCGGTGGGCGTGGCGACGGCGAACCTCTATCCCCACGTCACGCTGTCGGCGTCCCTGGCGCAGGCGGCTTCCGGCAATGGTGGTGCGGCACTCTGGGGGTTCGCTGCCGGGCTGGCCGGGCCGCTCTTCGATGGCGGAACGCTCAAGGCGCAACGGCAGGCGGCCGTCGACGGTTACAAGGCGACGCTCGCCGGTTACCAGCAGACGGTCATCACCTCGTTCGGGCAGGTCGCCGACACCTTGCAGGCGATCAGCCATGACGCCGAGGAAAACCTGGCCCAGGCCGATGCCTTGCAAGCGGCCGAAACCAGTTTGCAGTTGAACCAGCAAGCCTTTGCCCAGGGCGAAAACAGCATTCTCCAGGTCCTCGAAGCGGAGCGTGCCTATGAACAGGCGCTGCTGGGACAGATTCGCGTGAAAACCGCGCAGTACCTCGACTCCGTGCAGTTGTTCATTGCCCTGGGCGGCAATTCGGTCGGTGCCTTCGAGCAACGCGTTGCTTCTGGCGACGGACAGAAACCTTCGTATCAATAATGGCTGCGGCCTGGAGTAAACCACATGACCTATGAAGCCTTTCACGACGGACTGCGCGATACCGGGTTTGCGCTAAACCATGGGGCGGTCGAGATGCCGGCGGTTGGATTCGGTACCTTGTTCCGCGATCTCGCCACCACGACCGAAGCGGTGAAGGAAGCGCTGGCCGCCGGTTTCCGCCATTTCGATTGTGCCGAGCGTTATCGCAATGAAGCGCAGGTTGGCGTAGCACTGAAGGAAGTGCAGGAGGCCGGCAAAGTCCGGCGCGAAGATCTGTTCATCACCACCAAACTGTGGAACACCAACCATCGTCCCGAGCGCGTCGAGCCCGCGTTCGAAGCCAGTTGCCAACGCCTGCAAGTGGACTACATCGACTGCTACCTGATCCACACGCCGTTTGCCTTTCAACCCGGCGACAACCAGGACCCGAGGGACGGGCAGGGCAACGTCATTTACGACAACGGCGTGACATTGATCGAGACGTGGCGGGCGCTTGAGCGGCTGGTGGATGAGGGGCGGGCGAGGTCCATCGGCCTGTCCGATATCACACTGGAGGCGCTGAAGGCGATTGTCGCCGTCGCCCGGATAAAACCCGCCGTGGTGCAGGTCGAGTCCCACCCTTATCTGCCGGAGTGGGAGTTGCTTGAGTTCTGCAAGGAGCACGGAATTATCGTGCTGGCGTTTGCGCCACTGGGGCATGGCATGGAGCCGAATGTGCTGCAGGACCCGGTGATCACCGGCATCGCCCGACGCCTGCAGAAAACGCCGGCCCAAGTGGCTCTGGCCTGGTCGGTACAACGCGGGGTGGCGTTCCTGACCACCTCGGCAACGCCGAGCCATATCCGGGAAAATATCGATATCTCGACCTTGCCGCACAGGGCCATGGTCGAGATTCAACAAGACATCACAACCCGTATACGCTTCAATTCGGTGGTTGAAACCGGTGTCCCCGGGTTCATTCCGCGCAAGCCGTAGTGCCTGACGCTGGGGCGGTCCGTCACCGGGCCGTCCTGTTTGCCTATCCCTTGAGGTGAAAACGATGGATGTTTTCCAGACCCTGCGGTGTTTCGTGGCGGTAGCCCAAAGCGGCAGCTTCACCGCGGCGGCCGCGATGCTGGACACCACCACGACCAACGTTTCCAAAGCCGTTTCCAGCCTGGAAGTCAGGCTGCAGACGCGGCTGATCAACCGGACTACCAGACGCCTGGCATTGACCGAAGCCGGTGTGCGCTATTTGCAGCGCTGCGAGCGGATTCTGCAGGACATGCGCGAGGCCGACGAAGAGGCGGGCACGGCTCAGGTCAAGCCCGCAGGCCGGCTGAAAATCCATGCCATGTCGGCCATTGGCAACCATTACGTGATCGGCGCCATTGCCCGCTACCGGGAAACCTATCCTTCGGTGCTGTTTGACCTGACCGTGACCAATCGGCTGCCGGATCTGCTGGAGGAAGGCTATGACATGTCGATTGTGCTGGCGCGGGACCTGCCCGATTCCGGGTTTGTCGCCCAGCGGCTGGGGATCACCTACAGCATTCTCTGCGCTTCGCCGGCGTACCTGAGTGAACGCGGGATTCCCCGGTCGCCGAGTGAACTCGACGGCCATGATTGCCTGCGCATCGTCAACACGGTCATGCCGGCCGAGAACTGGGTATTTGAAGGCCCGCTTGGGGCGGAAACGTTCAGCACACCCGTGTCTCCCTTTCACGTCAACACGGCCGACGCCATGACATTCGCGATCAAGAACGGGATGGGGATTGGCATTCAGCCGATTGCTTCGGCCGTCGAAGGCCTGCGGGCGGGGACGTTGGTGCGCGTATTGCCGGGGTATCGGCTTGAGGAGTTGAACCTGTTTGCGATCTACCCGTCACGCAAGTTCGTGGATGCAAAAATAAAAACCTGGGTGGAATTCCTGAAGCATTCCATTCCGGGGTTGCTGGCGTCGGATGAAAAAATTGTCGGTGCATCTGTTTAGCGATGTGGCTGACGCTGTACGCATGGAGTGTCGACCCTCCATCGTCCATACAGTGTTCAACCGTTCGAGCATCCGCTGCCCATCACTTGGTATTCAAGGGTGCGGCGTTGGCCTTGGGAATCTTCATAGATCATGCGCGCCGGGACAGGTGCACATTCATTGGCGATTTCCGAGACCTCGATGACGCGCTTGATATCAAGCTTCGTATCATAGGTATAGGTTTCAACCGGTGATTGGCCGGTGGCGGCAGTCGAATGGCTGTCGTCTGCAAAGGCCTGGGTGCCGGTGGTGCCAAGCGCGACAAAGAGTGCGACGTTCAACAGTTTCATGATGTTCACCTCGTGGTTGAAGCGTTGTCCTGCAAGGGGGCTTTTACCTTGTGAGCAGGTTGCTTATGACTGGGTCTACTCACTTGGGTAGAGCCGATATTAGGCGTTTGGCGGGGGTGCAAATATCGGTCGGCGGGATAAACACTGTTGCCGGATTGCTGATGAATCGAGGGGGATTCGTTGAGCCGATCAGCCAGTCAAAATGTGCAGCAGGCTGGATCGCACGCGCCATTCGGCGGCAAATCCCGTCTGTGAAATTTATTGACTTCAAAGTCAGCTTCTAGAAAGATGCAGGCCGCCAGACCTGTTTCGATATTTTCCGAGCCTCAATCACGTATCACTGACAGCGCTTGCAGACCTGCAGGCCCTGAATTTCGCCAATCGCTATATACAAAAATATATAGCGATTGGCGAAAACGCCAGGTCGCGAGGGATCAGGACCCTGGACACCAAAAAAACAAGAGACCCGCACTGGAGTAAACACAATGAAGCTGCAACCCCTGGCCCTGGCCATCACCCTGGGTGGTTTGACCCACCAGGCCATCGCCGCCGGTTTTATCGATGACAGCAAGGCCTCGCTGAGCCTGCGCAATTTCTATTTCAATTCGGACAACCGGGAAAGCCAGGGCAACGTGGGCAATGCCGCCTACAGCAGCCAGGCCAGGGAGTGGGGGCAGGGGCTGCAACTCAATGTGATCTCCGGATTCACCCAGGGCACCGTCGGCTTTGGTCTGGACGCCATCGCCATGACGGGGCTGAAACTGGACAGTGGCGGTCGTGCGGGCAAGGCCGGTATCGACCGCACGCCAGGCGCGCTGTTTCCCACGGACAGCGACGGCCACGCGGTCGATGAGTATTCCAAGGGCGGCGTGACCGGCAAAGTGCGCATTTCCAAGACCGAAGCCCGCCTGGGCACCCTGCAACCCAAGATGCCAGTGATCAATTTCAACGACGGTCGCCTGTTGCCGCAAACCTTCGAAGGCGGGCAGATCACTTCGAGCGAGATCGACGGCCTGACCCTCACCGCCGGCCAACTGCAAAGCACCAAGACCCGCAGCTCCACCGACGATATCGATCTGCGCATCGGCGGCGCGACGCGTCCTGCCGGTACCCCGGCCAGCACCGCGCTGGCCGATTCGGACAGCTTCGTCTTCGCTGGCGGCGACTACAAAATCACCAAGGACCTGACGGCCCAGTACTACTACGGCAGTCTCGAAGATTTCTATAAACAGCATTTCCTCGGCCTGATCCACACCCTGGCCATCGGCCCCGGCGCGCTGAAGACCGACCTGCGCTATTTCCACAGCAGCGCCGATGGCAAGAACGGCAACGCGGCCGGACGTGCCCAAGGCTACAAAAGCAGCGGCTTCTGGAGAGCGGGTGACACGCACGCCGGTGAGGTGGACAACGACACCTGGAGCGCCCTGTTCACCTACAGCCTGAGTGGCCATGCATTCAGCGCGGGCTATCAGCAAGTGTCCGGCGACAGCGCGTTCCCGTTCGTCAACCAGGGGGATGGCGCCACCGCTTACCTGATCACCGACCGGCAGATCGGCAAGTTCCTCAGTGCCGGCGAGCGCACCTGGCTGGCCGAGTACGGGTATGACTTCGTCGCACTTGGCGTGCCGGGGCTCAAGACCGTGGTCACTTATCTCAGCGGCGACAATATCGATTCCGCCGCCGGTGATCGCAAAGAATGGGAACGCGATCTGCGGATCGACTACGCGCTGCAAAGCGGTCCACTCAAGGGGGTGGGCATTTCCTGGCGCAACGCCAGCTTGCGTGGCAATGCCAGCAGCGACCTGGATGAAAACCGCCTGATCCTCAGCTACAGCCTGCCGCTGCTTTAAGCACGGCGGACCGGTCTTTGGCTGCCAGTGCGCAGCCCGGGACCCCAGGGTGATTGGTCAACCACGACAGGAGCATCGCCATGCGTTCAATTTTTTCGACTGTGCAAAGTCTTGTTCGCTCCAGCGCAAAACCCGTGTTGTTGCCAGGCGTAGCCATCGATGTGGCCGAGCAGACGCTGGAGGTGGTCGGGCAGGTGCAGAACCCGCTGTGCCTGAGCGTGGCCGACCTGCAAGCCATGCCAGGTTATGACTGGGTGAGACTGACCAGCAATACCTGCGAGGGCAATCCGCCAAAAGCACAGAAAAAGGGCTATCGCGGGGTGTTGCTGCGTGAAATTGTCCTGAAGGCCGGGTTGCAGAGCGACGATCCCAAAGGCTGGAAACGCGCCTATGTAGTGGCGCGCGCCAGTGACGGTTATGTCGCGTTGTTCAGTTGGAACGAACTGATCAATACCGACGTGGGCGATGCGGTACTGGTGGTGTACCGACAACACGCGTACGCGGCTGACGGCGAGCCAGGCGAGCACCTTTCATTGGTCTCGGGAAGCGATCGTCATTCCGGGGCTCGTCAGGTGAAGTGGCTGCGCAGTATTGAACTGTGCAGCATTTTTGGCTGACTCATCCACGACGCCGTACCGAGGGAAATGCCGATGCCAGTCTTCCATTCACTTGGTCATGATCGACAGCCCTCGGTCGAGCAGGTGTTGGCCGGCGAACAGTGGCCACCCGAATTCGAAGTGGCCCTGAGGGATTTGCTGGAGCAAATGGCCAGCGCCGGGCATGAAGTCACCCTGCATAACCTGGGCCGGTTCCTCGGCGACTTTGTGCCGCGATACACGCTTGATCGTGCCGAGGAATGGCAGGAATGGGCGACCCGGCGCTGGTTCGCGCAGACCAAGCCGGCGCTGACGGACAAACTGGCGGATGTCTTCATCGGCAGCCAGTGACACCGTTGGCACTCACTTGTACTCATCATGCCGCCGCCACCAGGGCCCCGTTTCATTGCGCCCCCTGGGTGCGCGGTCGAGCCATTGGTACATGCCCCACAACCCGTCCAGGCCTCGCGCGTAGGTGGAATAGGTGTGATAGATCTCGCCGTCTTCCAACACAAAGGTGCTCAGCCCTGGCCTGTCGCGGGTGTAGGTCGGCGCGTCGGTGCCACAGGTCGCGGCGAACTGTTTCACCGGTTCCGGGATCTGGCTGGCGTCCATCGCATGCCCGCCGCGCTGATAGTTGTACTCGACCTGTCCTTCACGCTGCTGCGCTTCGGTGAAGTAAACGTTGAAGTCGGCGGTGAAGTCGCTGTCGGCGGCCGAGGCCCAGGGGAACGTCCAGCCCATTCGGCGCTTGTAGGACTGCAGTTTTGCCAACGGCGCGCGGGATATCGCCATCAGGGTCACGTCGTGGTTAGCCAGGTGGATGACGAGTGGGTCGAAGCCGTCGGCGATGGCTGAGCAGGAAGGGCAGCCGGCCGTGTAGTCGGGGCCGAACATGAAGTGGTAGACCAGCAGTTGCGAGCGCCCTTGAAAAAGGTCGGCCAGGGTTGCACTGCCACTGTCGGTATCGAAGCGGTACGCCTTGTCGAGGCGAACCCATGGCAATGCCTGGCGTTGCCTGGCCACTTCATCGCTGCGTCGGGTCAGGGCTTTTTCCGCATCAAGCAATTGCAAGCGTGCCGCCAGCCATTGGTCCCGGGTCGCGGTTTTGTGCGTGTTCATCGTTGTACGCTCCTGGTGAAAGGTCGTGATTTAGACTAAACCCGGGTATCGAACGGTGGGAGTGACAAGCGTGGCGGGATTTCGATGGACTCGATGATCACGGCAGCCGCCCAGGCGTTGGCGGCGGGGAACCCGCTGGGCGCACTGGACCGCGTGGCATTGCGCGACGATGCGCCGGCATTGGCCCTGCGCGGTATCGCCATGGCCCAACTGGGCGATCTGGTGCGGGCCAGGGCGCTGGTCAAGCGTGCGCAACGGGCCTTTGCGCCCAGGGAAGTGCTGGCCCGGGCGCGATGCGTGGTGGCCGAGGCCGAAATCGCCCTGGCTTCGCGAGAACTCGGCTGGCCGGTCAAGGCGCTGGAAACGGCGCGGGTCTCCCTTGAACAGCACGGTGACCGGGTCAATGCCGCCCATGCGCGCTATCTGCAAGTCCGCCGTTTGCTGTTGCTCGGCCAGCTCGATGAGGCGCAGCAGTTACTGGCCGAACTCGACCCCGGCCGATTGCCGCCGGCATTGCGTGCAACCCATGAACTGGTGTTGGCGGGTATTGCCATTCGACGCCTGCAATCGAACGCGGCACGGGACGCATTGACGAGGGCCGGGCAGGCGGCCGCTCAAACGGGGATTGCCGCGCTGATGGCTGAGGTGGAACAGGCTGCGCGTCTGCTCAATGCACCCGCGGCACACCTGATTGCCCAGGGTGAAATACGGCCATTGTTGCTCGATGAAGTTGAAGCGTTGTTCGGTTCAACCTCTCTGGTCGTGGATGCCTGCCGGTACGTTGTGCGTGGCTGTGGCATGTCGGTGTCACTCGCTACGCGGCCGGTCCTGTTCATGTTGGCCCGCGCCCTGGCCGAGGCGTGGCCCGCCGACGTTGCGCGGGAAGTGCTGATCGCCCGGGCGTTCCGTTTGAAGCTCTCGGATGAGTCCCATCGCACACGGCTGCGCGTGGAAATCGGCAGGCTGCGTCAGGCACTCAAGCCGTTGGCTGGCGTCATCGCGACGGCGCGCGGTTATGCCCTGCAATCAGCGGTCTGTACGCAGGTGGTGACACTGGTGCAACCGGTCGAGGAAAAGTTTGCCGCGGTCGTTGCCTGCCTCGCCGATGGCGAGTCGTGGTCGAGTTCTGCCCTGGCATTGGCGCTGGGTACCAGCCAGCGCACGGTGCAACGGGCGCTCGATACGCTGGCGGCACAGGGCAAGGTGCAGTGGTTTGGCCGTGGTCGCGCACGGCGCTGGATGACGCCGCCCGTACCGGGATTCGCGACGACCTTGTTACTCCCGGCGCCGCTGCCCGGTGGCTAGGATGAACGCCACCAACCCCCATCGAGGAATGCCAGATGAAACACGCAACTGCTGAAATCATTCGTGAGTATGGCCCGTTTGCCGATGTCGAGCATGTGTGCGGCGTCACCTGGGACGGCGAAAGGGTCTGGTTCGCGAGCAAAGACAAAATCAATGCCCTGGACCCGGAAAGCGGCGAGGTGCTGAGCACAATCGATGTCGCGGCCCATGCGGGCACCGCGTTCGATGGCGAGCATCTGTTTCAGATCGCCGAAGACCGCATTCAGAAAATCGACCCGCATACCGGCGACATCCTCTCGACGATTCCTGCGCCCGGTGCAGGCACCGATTCGGGGCTGACCTGGGCCGAAGGGACGTTGTGGGTGGGCCAGTACCGCGAACGCAAGATTCACCAGATCGACCCCGAGAACGGCAATATCCTGCGCACCATCGAATCCAACCGTTTCGTCACCGGCGTGACCTGGGTGGACGGCGCGCTGTGGCACGGTACGTGGGAAAACAATGAAAGCGAACTGCGCCGGATCGATCCGCAATCGGGCGAAGTGCTGCAGAGCCTGGAAATGCCCGAAGGCGTGGGCGTCTCGGGGCTTGAGTCCGATGGTGGCGAACGGTTGTTCTGCGGTGGCGGCGATAGCGGTCGGGTGAGGGTGGTGCGTCGGCCTTCATGAGCCAGCGATTGTCAGGTGCAACCTGTGTGGGAGCGGGCTTGCTCGCGAAGGCGGCGTGACAGGCGCCATGGATGTTGAATGTGCTGGCCTCTTCGCGAGCAAGCCCGCTCCCACAATGGATCTTCAGCGACCAGGAAAGATGGGTACGGCTCGGTTCACCCACGACTCAGTCGGTTTTGGGGTGCTGATCGTTGATGTCGTACCACCCCGCTTTCGAGCTGACACATACATGCTTTTGTTTGTGGATGCGTAGTGGCGTATCCAGCGTGCCGAGGGCAACTGAAACCCAATCGGAAAACGCTCCTGTCGAGTCAGTCCAGAACAGCGAAGATCCGCAGTGAGCACAGAACTGCCGCGTGACGCCCCTGGACGACTCATACGCCTGCAGCGAATCTGCGCCGGTCATGATCGATAGTGCCGAGGCGGGCGCGCTGGCATAGGTTGCAAACGCAGCTCCGTGGCCCTTCCGGCATTGGCTGCAATGGCAATGGGTGACGGCTTTCAGTTCGGTCGACAGGCCATATTTGATGGCGCCGCAGAGGCAGCTGCCTTGGTGAAACTCATCCATGTAAAGCCATCCTTGTATCCATAGTATTTTTCTGTCCTGCGCTGTTTTCTGCTGGTCGAAATCGGTCTAAAAGCCTGGTTGGCATTTGAGCCTGTTTTGCTATCCTCAAACCTGTAGGTGAAGACGCAGACTGATGCGCAAAAGGATAGCAAGGAGACGTGGGGCGCGTTCCGAAGGGTACACGGTTAGAAAGATCCCCGCGCTGGGATCCAGCCCTTATGCCGTGTGAAGCAGAAGAGTTCCATTACAGTTTCACGGCTCTTTTGTGGGAGGCCTGATAAACCTTGTAAGCCGGAGACCAGCACCGGCCACCTACTTACACTCACCCGCGAAGCCCGCCCAGTGCGGGCTTTTTAATGCCCGCTAGGTGGGCCTGGCCAGTGGCTCAAGGCGCGCCAAACAGCATCGTCCAGTAGACACCGTTGTCGCTGCGTGCGTTGGCGGCGTAAGCGGCACCGACCTGGGTGAACATCGGGTTCATCAGGTTGGCGCAGTGCCCGGGGCTGGCGAGCCAGCCGGCCATGGCCTTGCTCGGTGAACCTTGCCCGGCGGCGATGTTTTCACCGATCTGCCGGCCACGGTAGCCGGCGGCCTTGGCGCGGTCGTAGGGCATGTCGCCGTCGGGGTCCTGGTGGGCGAAATAGTTGCCGTAGGCCATGGCCTTGCTATGGCCCTGGGCGGCGGCGCCGAGGGAGGCGTTCCAGGACAACGGCCGCGCGGCGGCGAAGCGTTGGCGACCACACATGCGCGGCCTGGCCCGGGCTGCATTGACCTGTGCCAGCAACGCCTGGGCGGCACTGCGTGTGTCGCCGGTTTGCCCGTCGAGCACCGGCCTGGCGAGCACCACTTGCCACTCGCTCCCGGCGCGGCTGACGCCGATGTCGGCGTATTGGTTGTCGAGCAGCGCGGCGCAGTGCTCGTCCTGGAACATATCGAACGCCTCTTCGGCGTCCCGTGCACCCACCACGCGGATCGACCGCACCATGGTTGCCTGATAGCCGGAAGCCTTTAACCGGTCCCGCAACCCACCGCCATAGCCAACGGGCAAGGCCAGGTTCGACTTGAGCTTCAGAGGGGACAAACGTTGCGTCGGTCGCCGGTCGCAGCGTTGCGGGTGTGCGCGATAGTCGTTGATGGCGTCGACCAGTTGCCGCTGCCCATCGGCGTGGGCGGGGCTGGCAAGAACGGGGAGCAGGGAAAACAGGCACAGCGAAGAAAAGCGCAAGGCAACGACAGTGTGGCGCATGGACGGACAACTCTGATGAGATGACAACGAAGAAAGTGGGGAAAAGCGCTGGGCTATGACTGGCGCCTCTAAACAAGGTTCACGCCGCAGACGTGTCTATTTGAGGGCGAAGCCTTCAGTCCGACGAAGGGTGTCGACGGGCCTGTATGATGGGACTTTTTCGCCCCGTACAAGGATCAATCCATGGGTTTGAGCAAACGCGATCAGGCGCATATCGAACGCCGTCTGGCCGCCACCCTGACCGAAGCGTGCGAGACGGCCAAAGCGGAAATTGTCGGGTTTCAGTGGCTGACCCATGTCGTCGACTACGCCCGGTATCCGGCCAGCCTCAAGGTGGTTTGGGTCTTCGATACGCAGGCCAACAGGGAGCAGGCGCTGGGCAAGGGGCAGGGCGAACGCATGGTCGAATTCACCGCCATGGCCTTGGGTGAGGCACACGTTCAGGTTGGTCCGGTGGCAGCCCATGTGTTGTTCGACTCGGAAGAAGCCTGCCAGCGGGATAACGCCGGAAACTGGCAGCAACGGCTGTCACGCCAGCGCTAGGCTGGCTGATCGGTATTGACTGAAGCAGCTTCTGTCGCGACGTCCGGGGTTTCGCTCGGTCGCAACCTGAAGCGACAGACGTGCCCGCCACGCACCATGCATTCGCTGTGCTCGACTTCACCGCCGCCCAACGCACCGATCAAGGCCAGGTCCAGTTCGCAGACCACCGGATGGGCAGCGGCCAGGCGGTGGAAGACGCAGTTATGCGCGACGATTTCCGGGGTGCCGGCCGAGCGAAAAAACACTTCGGCTTCGTAGCCCGCCTGGTTCATGTGCTGCACGATCCTGGCTTCATCCACGACCTGTTGTTCACGCTCCAGAGCCAGCTTGCGGCCCATGTTGCGCATCAGCGTGGCCAGGGCATCAGGCCCGATGATGCCCGCCACTTCATCGATCAATACGCTGGCCAGTAGCTGATAGTGGCGAGGGAACTGCTCCCGCGCGTGGTCGGTGAGCCGATACAACTGCTCCGGGCGACGGCCCGTCGGACGGGTGTCGCCGCGCAGTACCAGACCGTCACGCTCCAGCGCCGCCAGGTGTTGGCGGATCGCCGTGCGCGTGACGGCCAGATGTTCAGCCAGATCGTCAATGCTCATGCCGCCCGCATGGTGCAGCAGCGCATTGAGCAGGTCTTGCTGTGTTCGGCCCAGTCCTTCCAGCATGGGGTGCCCTCGCGCGATATCAGAACTTGTCCGGGAATTGCTTGACCAGCGCGCCAGTCAACGCGTCGGCCAAGGCCAGAATGTGCGTACGCATCATCGCCCAGGTACGGGCCTCGCCGGCGTAATCGTGCGCGGCAAACTCATCGATCTGGGCAACGTGGTGACCGCCATGGGCCGACAACATGTTGACCAGTGTGGCTTCAGGCAGATTGGGGTTGGCGGTGGCCAGGAAAACCGCAATCGCCTTGGCATTGCTGGTCAGTTCGGTGACGGCGGCCTGCTTGCCCTTGGAATCTTTGGCCACCGTGGCATCGCTGTAGTGTTTCACCGCACCCCAATGGCCGGCAAGCAGCTTGAGCAATTGATCCGCCGCCGGTTGGCCGTAGAGCGGGGCGATGCTGTTGGCGATTTTGGTCGCGTTGTCGACGACCTGATCCGCCGCGACCTTGGCTTGCTTCTTGTCGGCGGATTGATTGGCCATCGCGTAGTTTCTGATCCAGAAAACGTGTTCGACCCAAAGGTCGCGCAGGGCCAGGCGCGTGGTCAGCGCGGGGCTGTCGGCAGCGGCGGGTGAGGCGGTGGGCGTCTGGCTCCAGACCGGTTGCGCACACAAAGCCAGCAGGAGCAAAGCCAGGGTTTTGATATTCATGACGGCACCCTCTGAGAGTGGGAACATTCGACAATATCAATATAGGCATAAAAATATGTTTTTATTGGATGCTGACAAATTCTCGGATTAACGGTCATGGTCGGTCGCTGGCAGCGGTGCAGTTGATGGGCTCTCTCAGGGGGAGCAGGCGGATGATGACCATTTAAATCCGGCCTATCCCCCCCATCCTTCCTGCACTGCGCGCCGAATACCCTCCAGCAACATCGCAAACGCCGGGTTGTCGTTGTTCTCGCGCCAGATCAGGTGCAACTCACTCTGTACGCCTTCGCCCAGATCGATATCGCGAAACACCACGTTCTTGAACACCACACTGGTCGCGCAACGCGGCACCAGGGCCAGGCCCATGGCGGCGTTGACCAGCGCCAGGATGGTCAGGGACGACCCCAGCCATTGCACATAATCCGGGGCGACGCGGGCCGAGCGCAGCATGCCGGTCAGCAGTTCGTTGAACGGCGGGTAGGCGGCGTGGGAGTACATCAGGAACGGCTGCCCGTCGAGGTCCTGGACCGATACCGTTGCGGCACGGGCCAGGCGGTGCGTGCTGGGCACCGCAAGCACGAACGGCTCGCGCACCAGGCATTCGGTGGAGTAGCCCGGTTCCAGCAACGGCGCACGGGCGATGCCGAGATCGATGCGGCGGGCGCGCAGGGCTTCGTGTTGCTGGTAGGTGTTCATCTCCGACAGGTCGATTTTGACGTGGGGCTGTTTGAGTCGCGCCTCGGCAATGACCTTGGGCAGGAACTCGTAAACCGCGCTGCCGACGAAGCTGATGTTGACCGAACCGATGTCGCCCTCGGCGAATCGGCGGGCTGTCACTGCCGCTTGCTGGGCGCGCTCCAGCAGGTTCTGGGCTTCGATGAAGAAAGCCCGGCCGGCGGCGGTGAGCGCAACGCTGCGGGTGCTGCGGGTGAACAACTCGACGCCCAGGTGGTGTTCCAGCAATTGAATCTGCCGGCTGAGGGGCGGCTGGGTCATGTTCAGCCGTTCGGCGGCGCGGCGAAAATTCAGTTCCGTGGCCACGGTGGTGAAGCAGCGCAGTTGAGTCAGTTCGAACATTGATCTAATCCAGGTATCAATCGAATGCCAAGTTAGATTAGACGGGATCAATGTGCGCGTCCATCATCGGGCCAGGCCTGAAAAATCATCCCTAGAAAAACAATGATCGGGAGTCGCCCCTTGAAAACCCTGCAGAGTCCACCCGACCCGAATGTGCTCGCCCGCGCTGCCGCCAAGGTCAAGCGCCACGTCCTGCCGCTGTTCGTGATCATGTTCATCGTCAACTACATCGACCGGGTCAATATCGGCTTCGTGCGCAGCCACATGGAAACCGACCTGGGCATAGGCGCTGCCGCCTATGGCCTGGGTGCCGGGCTGTTCTTCGTTGGCTACGCGATTTTCGAAGTGCCATCCAACATGCTGCTGCAACGCTACGGCGCCCGCGCCTGGCTGACGCGCATCATGTTCACCTGGGGCGCTGCCGCCATGGCGATGGCCTTTGTGCGGGGTGAAAGCAGTTTTTATGTACTGCGTTTCATCCTCGGAGCTGCCGAAGCGGGCTTCTTTCCCGGCATCATTTACTACTTCACCCAATGGCTGCCGTCGTCCGAGCGCGGCAAGGCCATGGCCATTTTCCTCAGCGGCTCGGCCATCGCTTCGGTGATTTCCGGACCGGTGTCCGGCGCGCTGCTGCACATCGATGGTTTGAGCCTGCACGGCTGGCAGTGGATGTTTCTGATTGAAGGCTTCGCCTCGATCGTGCTGTGCGGTTTCGTCTGGTTCTGGCTGCAATCCCATCCACGGGAAGCGAAGTGGCTGAGCGATGAGGAAAAAGCCGCACTGAGCGCGGCCATCGACCTGGAACAGCAGGCTCGTGACGCCACCCGGACGGTCAAGCCATCGATGTTCAAGTTGCTGGCCGACAAACAGATCGCGCTGTTCTGCTTCATCTACTTTTCCATCGCCCTGACCATCTACGGCGCCACGTTCTGGCTGCCGAGCATGATCAAGAAGATGGGCAACCTCGGTGACTTCCAGGTCGGCCTGTTCAACTCGATTCCATGGATCATCTCCATCGTCGCGATGTACGGCTTCGCCGCCTTGGCCAGCAAATGGAAATTCCAGCAGGCCTGGGTCGCGGTGACTCTGGTGATCGCCTCGTTCGGTATGTTCATGTCCACCACCACCGGCGGTCCGGTCTTCGCTTTCGTTGCCATCTGCTTTGCCGCGATCGGCTTCAAGGCGGCCTCGGCGTTGTTCTGGCCGATTCCGCAAGGCTATCTGGATGCACGCATCGCCGCGGCGGTGATCGCCCTGATCAACTCCATTGGTAACCTCGGCGGCTTCGTAGCTCCGACCGCCTTCGGTTTTCTGGAGCAGACCACCGGGTCCATCGAAGGCGGCCTGTACGGCCTGGCCGCCACCTCGCTGGTGGCCGCCATCGTGATCTTCTTCGCTCGCACCGCCCCGCGTGGCGATGCCCTCCGTGCGCTGACCGGCGAACCAGCCGAAGGCGCAACCGCAAAAAAGCCAATCAGTCATCAAGCCCTGAAATCTGATCCAACGGGAGCCGCCTCTTGAAAATCAAACGAGTCACCGTCACGCCCATCGCCTTTCGTGATCCGCCTTTGCTCAACGCCAGCGGCATCCACGAACCCTTCGCGCTGCGTTCGATCATCGAGATCGAGAGCGACAATGGCTACATCGGCCTGGGTGAAAGTTATGGCGACGCTCCGGCGCTGGCGATCCAGCAACAACTGCAAACCCAACTGATCGGCCTTGACCCGTTCAACCTGAATCAGTTGCGCGCCATCGTCCAGGCCACGGTGGCGGCGAATAAACCGGCGAGCATCGCCGGTGCCGAATTGGCGCCGGGCTCTCATGCCAGCAAAGCGGTCAGCAATGCCTATTCGGCGTTCGAAGTGGCATTCCTGGATTTGCAGGCACACTCGTTGAATGTGCCCCTGGTGGACTTGCTGGGCGGGGCCATCCGCGAGGAGATCCCGTTCAGCGCCTATCTGTTCTTCAAGTACGCGCAACACGTCGATTCACCCTACAAGCCCGACAACTGGGGCGAGGCCCTGAACGAAGAGCAGATCGTTGCCCAGGCGCGGCGCATGATCGAGGCCTATGGCTTCAAGAGCATCAAGCTCAAGGCCGGCACGCTGGCGCCGGAACACGAGGTGTCGTGCATCAAGGCGCTGAAAAAGGCCTTCCCCGGTTACCCGCTGCGCATCGATCCGAACGGCAACTGGTCGCTGGAAACCTCGATCCGCATGGCCGAATTGCTCGGTGACGACCTGCAGTATTACGAAGACCCGACGCCGGGCCTGGAGGGCATGGCCGAACTGCACAAGCGCACCGGCTTGCCCCTGGCGACCAACATGGTGGTCACGGATTTCGACGAGTTGCGCCGCAGCGTGGCGCAGAACAGCGTACAGATTGTCCTCGCCGACCACCATTATTGGGGTGGGCTGCGTGACACCCAGGCGTTGGCGAAAATGTGCGAAACCTTTGGTCTTGGAGTGTCGATGCATTCGAATTCGCATTTGGGCATCAGCCTGATGGCTATGGCGCATGTCGCCGCTGCGGTGCCGAACCTGGATTACGCATGCGACACCCATTACCCCTGGCAAGAGCCGGACGAAGAGGTGATCAAGGGTGGCAAGCTGCCGATTGTCGAAGGTTGCGTGAAAATCACCCGCGCCCCGGGCCTGGGTCTGGAGCTGGACCACGACCAGTTGGGCAAGCTGCATGACCAATACCTGACGTGCGGCATTCGCCAACGAGACGACGTGAAGCAGATGCAGCGATACAAACCGGAATGGACGGCGGTCAAACCGCGTTTTTGATTGCGTGTAGTGTCCTTTGGTCCGGGAAAGCGTGGTCGCGCTTGCCTGGACCTTTTTTCCAACCCAGACCTCCTGCCTGCTACAACCCATCCCCCAGCGCCTTGAGGTACTCAGGGCTTTCGCTGATCGAGTTATGCCCCGTACCCGGTATCACCTGCAGCGACGCGACACCTTTGGCGAAGTGCGTATACAAACGCTCGGTACTCGAGCGCGGAATCACCTCGTCATGCTCGGCGGCTATCACTACCGTCGGCACCGTAATGCGGGCGGCGTACTGCCAGGACTGGTATTTGTCCTTCAACAGCCAGCGCACCGGAAACCAGCGGAACTGACGGGTGGCGAGCTCTTCGAGGCTGTTGTAGGGCGTGATCAGCACCAGCCGTGCCACCGGGCGGTGGCTGGCCAGGCGCACGGCGACCCCGGAACCCAGGCTGCGTCCGACCACCGCCACATGCGGATGGGTGGCATGCACCTGGTCGAACAAGGCGAGGGCATCACGGGCGATAGCCTCTTCCGAAGGCGAGCCGGAACTCCCGCCATAGCCACGGTAATGCAGCAGGTACAGCGCATGGTCAGGGAACGCTTGCGTGAACCCGGGCAGGTTGCGCGAGACGTCTTCGGCATTGCCGCCGAAATAAATCAGCGCGTCGGGGCCCTCGTGAGGCCGAATGGTGACCAGCACCCGTGCGTCGGCGATCGGCAGTGTGAGCAGGGTAGCGGCTGTGCCAACGGCGCGCGGCTGCGGGTAATAAATCAGCGCCCGCTGAAACACGAACAGCGCCACGCATAGCGCCAGGTACAGCGCAGCGACGATGACGACGAGTAACACCAGGGTGCGCGACATTCGGCTAACGTTAGTGGGCGGCATTGACTGCTCGGGGTTCGAAAGTGGCTGGCGCCGCAAGGCTTTCTGAGTGTAGTCAATCGACCCTTGGCGCGGGTTATCCGGGTTGTCGGTGCAACATGTCTGATCCGGGCGACTGGTGAGAAGCGTTTTATGAGCCATCCTGTGGGTTACACCCGTAGAGAAATACTCACGCTGGCTGCCGGTGCTTCGGCGGTCTTCACGTTCGGTCCGGCGGGATCTCAACCCGTGCCGTCGACGGGAACAGGAGGCGAGACCATGCAGACCCGTGCCATTCCTTCCAGCAAAGAGTCCTTGCCGATCGTAGGATTGGGCACTTATCGCGGATTCGATGTGGAGCCTTCGCAACCGGCTTACAAAGACTTGCCCGCGGTGCTGGACGCGTTGTTCGACAAGGGTGGCAAGCTGATCGACAGTTCGCCGATGTACGGTCGCGCCGAACAGACGGTCGGCGAACTGCTGTCGATCCATGAGCCGCGCTCGCCGGCGTTCCTGGCCACCAAGGTGTGGACCCGGGGGCGCGAAGAAGGCATCGCGCAGATGGAACAATCCTTTGCCCTGTTGCAGACCGACCGGATTGACCTGATGCAGATCCACAACCTGCTGGACTGGCAGATTCACCTGCCGACCCTGCGCCACTGGAAGGAAGAAGGGCGCATTCGCTACATCGGCATCACCCATTACACGGCGTCGGCCTATGAAGAAGTGGAGGCGGTACTCAGGGCCGAGCCAGTGGATTTTTTACAGATCAACTACGCCCTGGATGATCGCGGTGCCGAGAAGCGCCTGCTGCCGTTGTGCCGTGAGCTTGGCGTGGCGGTGATCTGCAATCGGCCGTTCGGCGGTGGCGACTTGCTGGCCAGGCTGAAGGACAAGCCGCTGCCAGGCTGGGCGGCGCAAGTCGGGGTCAAGAGCTGGCCGCAACTGGCGCTGAAGTTCCTGCTGTCGCATTCGGCGGTGACGTGCGTGATTCCGGGCACCGGCAACCCGCGCTACATGGCGGAAAATGCCCGGGCCGGTTTCGGCCCGATGCTGACCGATGCCCAGCGTCAGCAACTGATTGCACTGGTGGGGTAGCGACTCTGCCAACGGAGCCCGGCGAGTCCCGGAACCTCTCCTATACTGTCTCGCGACCATGCCGTTGAAAGCGTATTCGTTGCCCTGACGGCGTCCCTGTCCATCACTGCAAGGAGATCGAACATGGCTATCCGCATTGGCGATGAAGCACCGGATTTCACCGCCGAAACCACCGAAGGCACCCTCAACTTTCACCAATGGATCGGCGACGGGTGGGCCATCCTGTTTTCCCACCCCAAGGATTTCACCCCGGTGTGCACCACCGAACTGGGGTACCTGGCCAAACTCAAGCCGGAATTCGACAAGCGCAACACCAAGGTCGTCGGCCTCAGCGTCGACCCGGTCAGTGATCACCACCGTTGGGTCGGTGACATCGCCGAGACCCAGGGCAACGCGGTCAACTATCCACTGATCGGCGACGAAAACCTGGTGGTCGCCAAGCTCTACGACATGATCCACCCCAATGCCAGCGGCGGCGCGCGCACGGCGGTGGATAACGCCACGGTGCGTTCGGTGTTCATCGTCGGCCCGGACAAGAAGGTCAAGGCCATGCTGATCTACCCGATGAGCGCCGGGCGCAATTTCGATGAAGTGCTGCGCCTGCTCGATTCCCTGCAACTGAATGCCAAACACACCGTCGCCACGCCAGTGAACTGGCGGCCGGGTGAAGACGTGATCATCCCGACTTCGGTGTCTGACGAAGATGCGAAGAAGAAGTACCCGGATGGCTTCAAGACCCTGAAGCCGTATCTGCGGACCGTGGCTCAGCCGAAGTAACTGCGCAGGTCTCAAGATCGCCTTCGCGAGCAAGCCCGCTCCCACACTGGATCTGCGTCGTACACAGAGCCAATGTGGGAGCGGGCTTGCTCGCGAAGAGGCCGGCCCTGCTACCCTCAAATTCTGGTCAAACCAGATACTTTTTAAACCACCCCAACGTTCGTTCCCACGCCAGTTTCGCCGCCGCTTCGTCGAAGCGCGGTGTGGAGTCGTTGTGGAAACCGTGATTGCAGCCCGGGTAAATGTACGCCTCATAGGTCTTGCCCCCAGCCTTCAACGCTTTCTCAAAGGCCGGCCAGCCTTCGTTGATCCGCGTATCCAGTTCGCCGTAGTGCAGCATCAGCGGAGCCTTGATGCGGGGCACGTCCTCGGCCGCTGGCTGGCGACCATAAAACGACACTGCGGCACCCAATTCCGGATAGGCCACGGCAGCGGCGTTGGTCACGCCACCGCCGTAGCAGAATCCGGTGATGCCGACTTTTCCGCTGGCGGCAGGGTGTTTCATCATCCATTCGACGGCCGCGAAAAAGTCGTTCATCAGCTTTTCCGGGTCGACCGTGGCCTGAAGTTCTCGGCCCTTTTCGTCATTGCCCGGATAACCGCCGACCGAACTCAGGCCGTCTGGTGCAAGGGCGATGAAACCGGCCTTGGCCAGCCGCCGGGCGACATCTTCAATGTACGGGTTGAGCCCGCGGTTTTCGTGCACCACCACCACTGCCGGCACTTTGCCGGTGGCCTTGGCCGGACGCACCAGATAACCGCGAACCTGGCCGTGGCCCTTGGGCGACGGGTAGGTGATGTACTCGGCAACAATCTCCGGATCGGTGAACGAGATCTGTTCGGCCAGCGCATAGTTGGGGCTCAGCGCGGCGAGCAGGGCGCCGGCGGTCATGCCTGCAAAGGCAAATAGCGCCGCTCGATCAAGAAACTCCCGACGGTCGATCTTGCCGTGGGCGTAGTAGTCGTAGAGTTCCAGCAGTTCGGGGGCAAAGTCTTTCGCAGTTAGACGGGGCATTGCTGCAACTCCTCTCGGCTGGTTTAACACAGCCCCCTTGTGGGGGGGGGGGGGGGGGGGGGGGGGGGGGGGCGGGGGGGCGGCGGAGGGGGTGGTCCTGTGCTAGAGCGACAGGAGGAGGGGAGCGCAACCCCCG